>JBFLZD010000076.1 GCA_040756435.1 Spirochaetota bacterium
ATGCTACATACTTCTTTTTCTCATTCTTTGCTGCATACATAACCATGTATACAATAAGTGTCCTAAGCGGCACATCTAATTTTTGTGCATCTTCTTGAAGGATGGCTAAATGCTGCAAAGAAATGCAGGTGGTGGTTTCAAAATCCATAGTTTCCTCCCAAAGTGTGTATTGTAGTATTATGTGTTATATCAATGCTACTTTACCGATAACTATCGTGCAAGATTTTTTTAATTATGCGCCAATACAATTTGTATTGCTGAATTACAATCAACACAATGTAGCGTGTTATTTATTACCATTCCTTATATAGATTTATCCTACTTTAAATATTAAATCTTTAAAAAATATCACATTCTATATTCTTTAAATAGTAAGTATCATTCCATATTTGCAATTTTATTTTTTAAAATGCGTTAGCTATTCCATACTTCTGTTACATTACGTATATCTTTTAATAAGCTTTTATATTTTCAAATTAAATAACTTCTTAGCATTATTAGTGGTTACCATTGCAATTTCTTCTTCTGGTTTTTCAATTAACTCACTCATTGCTCTTACCACATAAATGATATTTTCTGGTACATTGATTTCTCCATTTTTTCCAACAGGGGGAATATCAGGACTATCGGTTTCCAACAATACATAATCAGGATAGATATACTTCAAGACTTCTACTTTTTTCTTACTATTACGAAACGTTATTGCGCCACCAAATGAAAAATAAAATCCAAACGGGATTAGCTGTTTTGTTATTTCCACATTTCCTGAATACGAATGTATAACCCCGCCCGCTTTAAGTGTACCAACGCGTTTTACTGATGCAACAAGTTCATTGAATGCGCTTCTGCAATGGACAATTACTGGCTTTCCCAACTCATTTGCAATTGATAGCTGGTCTTCAAAGAACTCTTTTTGTAACTGCATATCAATGTTTGTTTTTGCATCCAGCCCAATCTCACCAATAGCACAGTATTTATCATCTTTAATATCAGTAAGTTTTTTCAATTCATCGTAAAAACTTTCTTCAATATACCATGGATGGACACCTAATGAAAAGTATACTTCTTTATAATTTTTACTGATAGTTTGCGATAGTTCCCATTGTTCAGGAACTATCGCACAGGTAATAAGAGCCACCACACCCACACGTTTTGCTTTCTCTACTATAGTGTCAAGCATACCGGCAAAGTGATCACTTTCTAAATGGCAATGTACATCTACCAGTTGCATTATTCACCTATTACCTTTACCAGTACACGTTTTGGTCGTTGCCCATCAAACTCTGCATAAAAAATCTGTTCCCATGGGCCAAAATCAAGCTTACCATTGGTAACTGCAACCACAACCTCACGTCCCAGTAAACTTCTTTTTATATGAGCATCGCCATTGTCTTCGCCAGTACGGTTGTGGCGGTAGCGCGATAGTGGCTGATGAGGTGCCAGTTGCTCTAAAAAATCATCTATATCATGGATTAAACCTTTTTCATCATCATTGATATGCACAGATGCTGTTATGTGCATTGCGTTAACAAGGCACAATCCCTCTTTAATGCCACTCTTTTTAACTATCTCTTCAACCTGTTCGGTGATGTTTATATAATCTCGTTTTGTGCGCGTATTGAATGTTAAATATTCTGTATACGATTTCATAAATCACCCCCTATGTTCCAGATATCAATGGTACTATATAACTGTATATAATAAACTTCTGCATGTCAATTATTTGTTACTTATATACAATACAAAAAGCAAAGTAAAAAAAAAGATTTACAAAAGTAATGAACTGATTTGAAAATTATTTTATTCAATAAAGCGTTCGATAGAAACTTTTAAAAAAAAGAATATGTAACTGAATTTTACAAACAATAGATTATATCGAATTCGGTGTTTCAATAGGTGCATGATAGTAGGTATGTATACCAAAATAATATTATTTCGAAACCAGTATAGACATAACATTTTCATTCAATTCTGTTTGGCATAATGAGTATGAACTGGAGAACAAATTATCATTCTTATTTTTTGAAAAGAGTGCTGGTTTTGTTCATACTATGTTTTATTTCATGTCAACCATTAATTACAAATACCTGTCATAGTAATGGTGACACTATAAATATATCTTCGGGATGGGAATTAATACTTAAACCATCAGATAGAGTTAATGATATTAGTGCTGGCCATATAGATGTGCCTTTTATTTTTACACCATATCTATTAAAATATTTCAACACTTTTAAAGGATATGCAATAGTAACAAAAAAAATATTTATCCCAAAAAACTGGGAATCAAAACCGCTTATGATTTATTTAGGGAAAATAGGCGATGCTGATAAAACATATTTTAATGGGTGCTTAATTGGATCTGAAGGGGAATTTCCTCCTGAAGAATTTTCACTGTGGAACAAAGATCGCATCTATATATGTAAACCTGAGTTGATACAGTATGGATCATTAAATACTATTGAAGTACATATTGCCTGTCAAGCGTATAGCAGAATAGTAGGGAAACCGTACATTAGATCTTTTAATGATTACAATGAACTATCGACTATCAATTATTTTAATTATTTAAAACTTTCTTTGCCATTGTTTGTAAATCTATTTATTGGACTAACATTTTTAGTTATTTTCATCCTGTTATGTAAAAATAAAAAATCCAGAAATCAATATATTACTTTTATTTTGCAGCTCATTCCAGGTTTTTTTGTTATACTTGAACCTACTCTTCCTTTTGCTTTATTTGATAACAGCATAATCAGAATCAAAATATTTGGGATTTCCTGGAGTTTACTTGTTTTGTTTCATCTATTATTCCTTCATAGAATATATAATTATTATAGGAAAAAAATTGAATATCTATTAATACTCATTACTTTCTTCAATGTTATAATGATTATCAATGCACAAAGTATTGCTTCAATTAAATTTACCAGTATCATGGTAATATCAATTTTAACCCCACTTTCACTCTATAATCTTTCTCTTCATATCCAACAACTAATTAAAGGGAACAACTTTGCAAAATTATTTTTCACTGTTGGAATCATTCTGGCAATTACCGCGGCTCATGATGGAATTGTATATATTTCAGTTTTCACTTTTCATATTGTTACAATATGCGGTTATTCATTTACTTCACCAATTTTCCAATACACATCATTGTTAATTTTTGTTGGTGCAGGATTAATTATTGTTAATCAATTTATTTCAATGACTAATGATATTGAACAGATGAATTTAGAATTAGAAAAAAAAGTAGATGAACGAACTAAAGAATTGAAGGTAAGCCTGGAAAATCTTTCAAAAGCTATAGAATTTGGAATTTTTGTTTATCCTGTGAAAAATAAATCACACTTTTCCCAGCAACTTGAACCAAAGATTAAACAGGCCATAGTTTATATCAATAATAACTATCATGATGAAGTTTCACGTGAAGGCATAGCATCCATGCTCAATTTGCATCCTGATTATTTCAGTAAAGCCTTTAAGTATTATACAGGAAAACGCTTAAATGATTATATCAATGAACTACGAATAAAAGAATCTATGAGATTAATACAGTACTCTCAAAAGACTATTCTTGAAATTGCAATGCAGGTGGGATTTGAAAATTTAAAAACATTTAATCGTGCATTTAAAAAATTTACAGGCAAAAACCCCAGTAACTATCGCACATATAAATAATACTTTTGGACAAATTCAGACATTTCTCCTTTTTACAAGACAAGATCTCAATTATATGTTTTAAAATAAAAACAATAAAATCCAAAAACAATTGTCCATTTAATTCTTAAAATTACACTGGGAGGTTGATATGCCATACAGAAATAATATGATGCCCAAAATAAGTATTAAATTAATTGTAATGTACATTTCTTGCTTAATTTTACTTAATATCATATCCGCACCTCATGGTAAAGCCATTAATAAATCCTGTAGTAGTGAAGATTGGACCGAATGTGCAGATGAAAAACAAAAATCACAATGGATTGAATATGCAAAAGATTGGATGTTTATAAAGCAAAGAAATGATATTTTTCTTTATAAAAGGGTGTTGCCATCCTCTGGTGTCATTCAAGTTAAGGCTGAAAGAATTATACATGCCCCATTAGAAGTTGTAGAACAGATAATTCGTGATATTCCTGCATATCCGCAATTAATGTATAATTGTTTAGAAGGTCGTGAAATTAAACGATTCACAGATGAAGATATAATAATTCTTAATGTCACTAAAATGCCGTGGCCACTACAGCCGCGTGATGTTGTTGTAAGGACAAACGTTATCAAAGATTGGAATTTTGGAAGAATAGAAATTGCCTTACAGGGGTTATACTCTCCTGAAAGTGAGCAATGGGTTCCTCTTATTGATGGTCATACTCGTATGTACGAATTGACAGCATACTTCATTGGTCACATACTTGATAGAAACAAAATTAAATGTATTTACATAATCCATGCAGATCCATCAGGTGTTCCTGATTTTGCAATTAATTTCCTCATTGCTAATTACCCGTATTACACATTACTCAATTTAGAGAAAATGACAAAATTGGAAAAATATATCAATTTAGGTAAAAAATCTCAATATTTATCAAAGATTGAATCATTTACAACATTAAAGAAAAAATTAAACAATAATTAAGGAGGTTTTTCCATGGTACAGGTTGATATCGTTTGGTCATACGCTTTTGGTGCATCTTTTGCTGCTGCAGCAGGACATCTTATTAAAAAAGAGGACAAACCCTTCTCCAGTAAGTGGTTTGTTTTTACCTTACTTTTTCTTTCACTGCTATTTGCACCATCAGGCATCTATCTTTTATGGGAACATACACAATGGGAAACCATGCAGGTTGCTACATGTAAAGAAGACATCCCTGCATGGCTGGTTACTCTATTTGCATTTACAAATATTACGCAGGGAATACTTGGTTTCTATGTTTCATACAAATTAGCTAAAGCAAACAGGATGTATGAATGCCATGCAAACTGGGTCATAGCATGGATTATATTCTGGTTTATTTTGGTTTGTGGTTGGGATTGTACAGGCTATCAACGGTTTTTATACGATATGAGTGTTAATAACGGAGAACTATGGGCTCCTGGCAAACACATGGGTATTGAATTCTTCTACAAAAGCAGAGTCTGGTGGACATTAGTTGTTATGGCATGTTTTTTTGCACCCATGCTAATATATGGATATATCAATTTTATCCATGAAGGGATAAAAACTATTCCATCAATTCCAAATAAAAAGTATCCTGGACCAATTAAAATAGTGGCGATAATTTTTGGAACTCAATGGGTTGCCTGTCTAACTATAGCTATTTTTGCATCACTCATCGTTATGAAGATACATACAATAACTAATAATTTGTTATTTGCCTATATAGCAGGGATTTTACTTTTTTCAATTGTAGCATATTATTTGTTTTTCAGAAAAGAAATGGTATTCCATAAACTAATGAAATTACTGTATATAACTGATTGATGTATAGAGCTCATACTTGCGTTCAATAATAGTAGGATACCAATATATACACCTGGGAACTGAAATTAGCCAGGTGTATTTTTTATAAATTGTTAATAAATCTTTCATGAAAAAGTAGTTGTCTTCATTTGTGGCTTTGATAGTATACCCCAAAATTGTATCTGGAGGGTTTTATGCAAACTGTATCAATAGTAAAATATACTAAAAGCCCTGACTCTTTAAAGCAGGCGATAGATCTTTGTAATGGCTTTGTCGATTTAAAGCCAGGCCATAAAGTGTTAATTAAGCCCAATTTAGTTGCCTGGGATGAACTTTTCCCACCAGCACCATATGGTGTTTTTACCACAACCCGCCTTGTTGAAGATCTTGTTATACTATTGAAAGAATTTGGATGCAATGACATCACCATAGGAGAAGGTTCTGTTGAAGTTAAAAAAGGTGTTGGCACTATGGCTGCGTTTAAAGGGTTAGGATATAATGAGCTAGTTTCAAAATATGGTGTAAAGCTTGTTGATTTTAATGAATCTAAAGCGGAAAAATGTGCTATTGATGACAAAACACATTTAATGATAGCAAAAGAAGCGTTAGAATCCGACTTCGTTATAGATTTTCCTGTACTGAAAACACATGGCCAAACCAAGATTTCATTGGGATTAAAAAATCTTAAAGGATGCTTGAAATTAGCATCAAAAAAATTATGCCATCATCCTGAACTTAATTTAGAATACTGTTTCCCATTTGTAGCTGATTACGTAAAACCAAAGTTAACAATAATTGATGGTATCTATGCTCTGGAAAAAGGTGCATTGCACTTTGGCAATGCCTACAAAAAAGATATTATCATAGCATCTACCGATATTCTTGCGGCAGATATGGTTGGGGCCAAAGTTATGGGATATGATCCAACCGACATTGCTCATTTTGTAACGTATGCTGAGCGTCATAAAAAGTCATTATCATTACAGGATTACGATATTAAAGGTGAAAAACTTGAGGACCATATACAGCCACTTAAGTGGGATTGGGCTTGGACCGAAGACAATACTGGTCCTGGAGTTTTTGCAAAGATGGGCGTAAGTGGTGTCGCGCTTCCAAAATATGACGATACTCTATGCTCTGGATGTTCACCCATTGCCAATATGTGCAATATATTGGTATTATCAGCATTTAAAGGACAGCCACTGCCAAAGGTTGAAATACTTAACGGTAAAAAGATGCAGGCCAGGGCTGGCTATGATAAAACAATTTTACTTGGCAACTGCATCATCAAAGCAAATAAAAACAACCCCAATATCAAAGAGCCAATTGAAGTGAAGGGATGCCCACCCGATTTTGAAGATGTTGTGAAAACCTTAAAGGCTTGCGGACTGGAAGTTAATGAAATGGCATACTTAGGCTATATGAAACAGCAGAGCGAAAAATATAATGGCAAAGAAGGATATGATCCTTCGTTCTATCAAGCATAATAGTAATTTATATGGGTTCATCAGATGAAGGCTTCTGCCGTATATATGCAGAAATCATATACGGCAGGGCCACTGTCCCATCTTCCTGAATGTTATAAAACTTCCCAAGCAACTCTTTATTTTCTTCAATTAACTGTTTTAAGCCTTCAGTGTTAGCTTTAAGGTATTCGGTAACCATGAAAAGATTAACGGCAACCCTTTCTGTGTGGGATTTTGCCAATCCAAACTCATTAAGCGTTAAAAATGTCTTTAAATCATCTTCCAGATAGTAATCGGTATGAAGAGGATTTATTGCATGAGCTATCTCATCAAATATTCCTTCTATGTCATCATTAGGTAATACAAATCCAGCTAAAAAGAACACACCTTCAAACTGTAAAGCACGTCTGAATTCATCAATTGCCCGCCCTGTATCCAGCAAATCTAAGCAATCAATACATACAACCATATCCGCCTTATAGTAATCAATGGGGAAATCATTAAAATTCCCTGCAATGGTATACAAACGATTCATCCATTCTTGTGTGCCAAACCTGGTATAAAATGATTGCAGCAGCGCAAGCGAAGGCTCAACCACCACGCATAGTGCTTTTGAAAGTTGCATGATAGCTTCAATATATTTTGGATTCCCCAGCCCAATTTTAACAATGACATGCGGCTTGTATGTTTCAATACAATCTTTAAGCCTGTCAAAAACCATTTCAAAGCGGCTATCTGGTTCAATTAATGTATGTAATGATGCATCATATTCTAAAAGTTGCTGCAACGTTTCAAATTTCATTCTTTCTTTCCCGCCATAATATATTTTTATAGTATTTTGCCGTATCATGATTAATCCATTATAATAAAAATGCAAGCATAAAAAAATCCCACAGAGTTATCCGTGGGATTTTTCTTTGCTGCTGTAATAGCGCGTATTTATTCATACATCTTAAAAAGGAATGTCAATGTGGTAAACAGATAGTGGTCTTTTTCAGTTAACTTGTTGCCGGTTTTAAAGTACTGTGTTTGGTACATATACATTGGAGTAAGAATAATGGTCGGTGTAAATTTATAGCTAAAGCCCACATATACCCTGTTTTGCGAAAATCCACCATATTCAAAGCCAGGAGTAAGCGGAGCTGCTGTTATATCTTTTGTATCCTCATCATCAATGATACCCTGGAATATCTCATCACCAATCATGACAGCAAATTTGTCAGTTACACTATATTCAATCCTGAAGTATTCACGAATAAGAAGCGAATAACCTTTTTTTAGCGAACTGGTGGTATATTTTGGATATGTTGAATATACTTTGTTATGGAATATTACACGGTTCCATAATTTCAAATTCCCAATTTTATATTCAACAATTGGTAAAAACTCAATATTATGTGCATAATAATGCTCATCCTTACCTGTAGGCGATACAGCCGCCCTGGTTGGGAAGCTCTGATAGTAATACCATAATGGTAGTTTAACGGTTAAATTATCAAACCGCATGGTATAGGTGGGACCGGTAAATACTTCGTAAAAGAATGTCTTTTTTTCATTATTATTTTTTGGGTCATTTTTTCTTTCATACTCATAGCTGTGGCTTGTTAAAAGAGTATATGACCACTGTGGTGAAAGTAACGCCGTTAAATCTAAATACGTCCACGAACGATAAGCAACCGGTACTGCAAATACTGAAACTGATGTACATAAAATAAACATCAGCAAGAATAATAAAGAAAATCGTTTAACCATGGGAAACCTCTCTGTATGTAAAATAAAGATATGGAATTAAACTAATCCCTCATTTTAGTCATGCAACATTGCAAATATTTTGTCAATTATTTTTTAGGGCTAATGCCCCGGTATCGTATATACGCCGTTATCTTCGCATACCATGTTTTCCAGGCACAGCGCTTTAAGTGCTTTCTGTATTTTTTCAGGGGGATATCCTAAGCTTTGAACAAGCATATCACTGTTTACCGCACCATTGTTCACAATGTACTTTACAATATCACCGCGCACTTTTCGCAATGATGTTCTGTATGGCGTTTGTACTGTGTAATGCACGCTATGACGTGAAAAATTATAGTGCTCTTTTATATATGTGCCACAATCCATGAGTGCATTATAAAATTTTTTTGGATTAGCAGTATCGATAGTTACTTTTAATAAAGGCTCTATCATTGCATCTGATACCTTTTCAGTATCAGTAAAAAAGCTATAAATATATACCGTGCGGACATTCGTTTCAATATACAGTGCAGGCCTACCAAATGCAAATATGGCAACCGAAGCTGCAGTTGCTTTTCCTAAACCAGGAAGTTTTTGCAATTCATATTGACTATCGGGCACTTTACCATTGTACTGTGATACAATAATCTGTGCAGCTTGCCACAAATACTTAGCCCGTCTGTTATATCCCAATCCCTGCCATGCAGCAATAACCTCATAAAATGGTGCGCAAGATAGCATTTCCACATCAGGAAATTTTTTGATAAACTCACTGTACTTTACAATGACGCGGTTAACCTGCGTTTGCTGTAACATCACTTCGGAAACAAGTATATGGTAGGGATTATTGGTATTTCGCCAGGGCAGGTGGCGATAGTTACTGTCATAGAAATCGTATATGCACCTTAAAAATTTCTTTCTTATCGCTGCGTCAATATTCTTTTTTTTGCGATAGGACTCTCGTATCTGTGCAAGTCCATCAAGAAGCTTATCCATGGTTACTATCGCCAGAATTAATATGCCGTTGTTTTAGATATAGATAATGGTCATGTTTAAAAATACTATTTCATAAACCAGGATTATTACACATTAAACCTGAAGGACACAATATCACCATCCTGCATATAGTAGTCTTTGCCAACAAGATGATATTTACCTTCTTTTTTCAAAGCTTCCTCAGATCCTGCAATGATAAAATCATCATAATGCATAAGCTCAGCTCTGATAAACCCGCGCTGAATATCGCTGTGAATATAACCTGCTGCAAGTGGCGCTGTTATGCCTTTGGGTATAAGCCACTGCTTTACCTCATCCTGTCCAACCGTAAAAAATGACTGCAATCCTAAAGAGTCAAGCATAGCATCACATAATACCTGCAATGCAGGTCTTTCCACCCCCATGGAAGCATAAAATTCTTTTTGTTCCAGTTCATCATCAATTAGTGATATTTCACTTTCAAGCTTTACCGCAACTGCTACTGCCTGCACCGTATGATTTAAATAATCTTTTTTAAATGCATCTAAAATAGTACTGCCACCATCATCAGTATTGAAAACTACGATTATTTTCTTCAATGTGATAAATGGATAGCTTTTTATTATTGCAATATCTTCTTCAGCAAGGTTAAGCCCATGCAAAAGATTTCCCTGCTCCAGATGCTGCATAAATGTTTGCAGTAAAATAATTTCTTTTTCTTTTTGTTGTGCTGTTTTCTTTTTATCCTGATTAAGACGTTCTATCCGCTTTTCTGCAAATACCATATCATGCAAAATACATTCACTTATAAGCTTTTCATAATCACGCAGCGGGTCCACACTCCCCTTAACGTGGTATACGGAATCATCGTGAAAAGCCCGAATAACAAAGCATAGTGCATCCATCGTTGCAATATCGCTGAATATGCTTCCTTCCCGGATAGTATCATCCGTTACATCACCAATGAGTGTAATATTAATTGTGGCTGGTGCTGTCTTTTTGGGTTTGTAGTGTTTCACCAGGGTGGTAAAGCGATCATCGTGGATTGTGGCAACACCAATTCCTTTTTTTGCATCAAATGAATTTTTTGTTAAAATCTGTAATAAAGTCTTTTTACCACTTTGCGGGTATCCAGTAATACCTAATGATAAGCCCATTGCTTTTATAATGCTCCCTTAAATATAATGTAATAGTCATTGTTAGAAGTACATAGTCTTATTTATGATACTGAATGAGATTGCTTCGGCCTTTTAAGGCCTCGCAATGACAATGTTGTAATGATGTCGCCACGGTCATTAAAGTCTTCCAATGACATTTCTCAGTCATTGTCACCAGTCCTGTGGGGTGCTTTTTGCACTTTTTAGAGTATATAATTAACACACCCTGTGTTTTTATCAAAAAATTTATGCTATCTTAAAGAAAGAAACCATTTCTTTTAATTTTACTGCCAACGATTCAACACCTGATGCATTTGCTGACATCTCTTCAGCAGCACCTGCATTGTTTTGCGATAGTTCATTGATTGTGCTTATTGAGCGCGATATCTCCATAATTGCAACTCGCTGTTCTTCCGTTGCATTCTTTATCTCCTCAGAACCAGCCTGAACATCAGTTATCATTCCCTGTACTTTGGTATTGATTGCAAGCTGCTCTTTCATATCAGAAGCAACCTGTTCAATCCTTGTTGAGATATCGCGGACACCATTGATGATAAACCCAATATTCTGAATTGCCTGCGTAATATTTTGAGTACCTTTTGCCATTTCAGTGCTGTTTTGCTTAATAAGCCCATCTATTTCTTTTATGCTGATAGCTGTCTGCTCTGCTAATTTTGAAATTTCATCTGCAACAACTGCAAAACCTCTGCCAAAATCACCAGCACGTGCTGCCTCTATTGCCGCATTAAGCGATAACAGATTAATCTGTTCAGAAATATCGTTTATAATCTTTACAATATTTTTCATATCAGCAGAACTTTTTGACAGCACTTGCATGGTTGCATTCATCTGATTAAGCGACTGACTGCCCTCACGTGAACGCTCAGCAATAAGTTCAACCTCTTTTACCGAAGCATTCATAGTATCTGCAACTGTCTCAATGGTTTGCGACAAATTCTTCAATAAATTGATGAGCGATGTTAAGCTCTGGTTCTGGCTGTCAGCACGTTTTGCAACATTTTCCATTCCCGCAGAAATTTCTTCAATAGTTGCCGATATCTCTTCAACAGTGGCTGCTTCACTCTGAACATTTTCAGTAAAGGATGTGATTGCCTGCGACATCTGAGTTGATGAAGATGCCATTTCATCAGCTATTTGAATAATATGAACTATCGCCCCACGCAATTCGGTAACAAGCCTATTTACTGCTGCTGATAATATGCCTACCTCGTCACCTTTAATTATGGCCAGGCTTTGCGTTAAATCACCCTGAGCAACGTTGCTTAACACCTCGCGTGCATTTTTCAACGGATCAAGATGGCGTTTGATATTTCTATATAAAATGATAGTTGCAACAGCACACCATAAAAGCCCAACACCCAATGATAATAGCGCAAGTAGCTTGGAATATTCATTCATCTCGGCCTTTGGGACACTTGCAACCAGCAAAAATCCCAATGAGCTTTTGGTAGCATAGCCAAATTTATCGTCGTTATTAAATTTATACGAAACAAATTCATTTTCATTATTGTAAAGCTTTTTGCCCCATTCATAATTTAGCAAAGAATCGTTCGTTATATCGCGATATGGATGTACAAGGCCTGCACCATCGTGATATACAATAAATATGTAGCCTGTTTTACCTATCACAACATCAGAAAGTAAAAAGCCTTTCAATGCATCAACTGCGATAAGTGTAGCATATGTCCTGCCACCCACAGTATCACCTATAACAAAATATGATAGCTTCTCTTTTCCTACTGTCACCGGTTTAGATATAAAGCTAGATTTATCTTCAAAATACGTCATTTTATCAATGGCTTTTTCAAAAAGCTCATCATACTTCCCTTTACTTGAGAGCACTACATTCCCATTATCCAGTATTGCACAGTCGGTATATATTTTCCTTAAAGCAAGAATACGATTAATAGTTTGTGCATTGGGGAACGTAGCAATTATACGGCAATCATTTTTTGTATATTCAATAAAACTATCTAACTTGTGACCTGTTTGCTTTGCAATAGTATCTATGTTTTGTGCAAACATCTTTTGCATATAGTTATGTGATAGCAGAATGCCAAATGTAACCAGCATAATGACAAGCAGAACATTAATAATACTTGCCGAACCTGTAATGATAGGAATAAGCGAACCAAATGCCGTTACTGGTTTTCCACTTATAACATCCCTGACATCGTCAAATACTCCCTCCTGCGTCAGCTTGTTGACAGTTTTTGGGATAAAATATGAACCAAATATTATTGAAATGGCAATAGATAAAATTCCACCAAACCACAGATACAAAAGCTGGTCAAAGGTGAGTCCATATAACACTGCACTTGTTATACTGAAAATTGCAAGCCCAATTACCCACTGTGCAATGAGGCCAAGCGAAAACATAACCACCACACTGCTCAAGCGCTCCTTTAATATGAGTGCATGTTTTTCTGAAAAAGATGCCCCTTTTGCCTTTGCGGTAAAAAACCAGCGGAATGGTGCAAATAAAACCTGGTACCAGTAATATGTCATTAACGTAACAACAACAAAAACTATTATGCCGGGAACTATAACAACCTGAATGTTAGAAAGGCTGATCTCTGATTTCCAGATAAAGAACAAAACCGTTAGCGGTGCACCAATCAACCCTGAAAGAGCGTT
>JBFLZD010000077.1 GCA_040756435.1 Spirochaetota bacterium
GTTTATAAGGTTTGTTAATGTATCATTTTCTTGTTTAGCAATGGATTTGACAGCTTTTATTTGATCAGGATTGAGTTGTAGTACCATACGATTTATGGTTGTTGTTCGTGAAGGCCGAAATGAAGTACTTTCAACAAATCCTGCATTTATTACTTTTCTTATGGTATCAATAGGGATTACCCAGAAAAAGAAATTATCGGTAAGATGTGAATCAGGGCGGGTAACTTCCATCAGATATAAAAGATTAAATGAGCAATTTTCATCAAAAAAATAATAATCTGAATATACATTATCGAGCTCCCAGATATGGAAAAGCATAAACCTGACTTCATCCTGATTCAAATTGAGTTTATATTCCCATATATCCCTGCTTTCAAGGTCACTGTATTCCTGAACCTTCATGTAATAGGGCATTATAGAAAAGTAGCCTTTATAAAATCCAAAGATTCCTCTAAACGCAAATAATGGGCCAAACGTTTCATTGGTATTTGCTGCATAATTTATAGCTGATGACAGAAGTCCTGGATTGTATTGAGACTGTACTGTTAAAAGAGTATGTCCAAACATGGATGCTGGGCTGTTGATATATCCTGTGGGGAATACCAGGTTAACTTTAATTGAATCTTTAAACGATACTATCTCCTGATATTTTTTGCAGGATACTTCATATGGGCTTGGTGTTTGTAATTCCTTTTTTAACCATTCATAGCGTGCCATGAAACGATCAATGGGATTTCCTTTTTCATGGTATGAGTATAAATATCGTATTGTGGCGTCAAGTTCGCTGTGGGGATTGTATTTCCCATCTGATGCCAGAAAAAATTTAGGGTCATCAACAAGACTTTTAATTCCAAAGATACTTTTTTTATAGTGAAGTAAAGCCCACCATTGTTTAGTGTCAGATAACTTTTTTGTTTTAGATAATGCAATTAATTGATCAATATCTATGGATTGAAAAAGATCCTTTGATATTGTTGTGCTGGAAGATATATCGATAGTTGTTTCATAGGGATAATTTTGCTGAGCATGGGCATGGTGATAATATGGTATTACTATACAATGAATTAAAAGAATGAAAAAAGGCACAATAAAGATTTCTTTACTGTGCCTTATGTATGAGAGCAGTGACAATATTCCCCTATTGAAAATTTATAATATGATTAACTATTCTGCAATACAACTTCAATATTCTTTACAACTTCGGTTGAAGTTACATCGCTTGAAGTATAAATTTTATTAAAGTTAGACTGTAATTTTGTGAAGAACTGCTGTTTTTCACTTTCGGGAACATTCATAAGAAGAGCTAATGTTTCCAGATATTCGCCATTGCCTTTGGCAATGTCTTTTGCAAGGTTATCCATGTTATCTGCTACATAAAGGTTGATCTTTTCATTTGAAACAATCCCTTTCATAGGAGCACAACCCAGTGTACCTGAGGTCATGCCAAATGTCTGGTTGCCACATATTCCATTTGTTGTTGTTGCCAATATTTCGAATAGCAAGCCATCTTTGTCGCCAAAGATCATTGAGCCAACGCCACAACCTGCATTGTTCCGTACAACACCTGCTTCAGCTATGCTTATTGCTGCTACCAGCATAAAAAGAACAAGTAATGATACGCTTTTTTTCATAAAAACCTCCGTAAAATAGTATTTTATAGGGGAAATTCTTTATATTTTATGAAGAATACTATAAATATTTCATTTAATGTCAAGCAAAAATTTTATTACAACTAAACCCAAACTTTAAAAAACCCAAGCATCATTTCCCAAATAACTGGCGTATTACCTGCATTATAGGTTCAGGGAGTGATTTTGCTTCCTGCCCGGCAGCCAGTGCATAGTAATACACCATTGCAACTTTTTCAAGCATCTCTGCATGAAGGCATGCCTGCTCTAAGTTTTTGCCTAAAGCCAGTGCCCCATGATTTTTAATAATATAACATTTACATTTATTAGCCACAGCTGCAGCAACATTTGCAGCTAGCTCAGGTGTACCCGATAGTGCATAGGGAACAAAAGCAACCTCATCACCAATAGCAAATGCAATTTCATCAAACATGGCAGGGATTGGCTTATCGATATTCATAACCGATAGTATGCTTGCATAGATCTGGTGTGTGTGTACTACAGCGTTAACATCATTCCTTTCTTTATAAATTGATAGATGCATTGACAATTCCATCGTAGGTTTCTTACCTTCAATAACATTCTGGTTATAATCAACAATGCAAACGTCGCTTACTGCCATATCTTTGTAAGGCAGGCTTGATGGAGTTACTGCAATTTTTTCTTCATTTTCAATTCTGCATGATATGTTGCCACCGCTGCCCAATTTAGTACCAAAAAATCCATGTTCATTGAGCCAATGGCACCATTGTAAAATTTGTTCTTTATACAGTGTGTACTGTAACATGGTAAACTCCTATAATGATATAAATTTTTTTCTTATCATCTATGCCAGGTATATTTTTAAATCACCTGAAGAAAAAATCTTTACTTATAGACTAAAGATTTCACTTACTTCGATTGATAAAATTACAATCATTGTTTAATTGAAAATATTATGAACTCATTAAATTTGATTCTTTTAATTTCAATGTCAATAGTGTATTAATAACCATCAGCACAATAAAGGCAATCATAAATGGAGTCATTGCACCAGTACTTGTCCTGAATGCATCCATTGCAAAAATAAAGATGATTCCTGAAATCTGGCCTGATAAAAGTAATAATCCTTGTGAACTTGATTCAGGTGCAGGGTAGGATATCTCTGCTGCATACTGGAAACCTATTGGGCCTGCACTCATGATAAAAAAACCAAGAATAAAACTTGATATTAGAATTGTGTTAAAATGTTGTGCAAATGTTAAACCTGCAAGCCCCGGAATAAGAAAAGCCATACAGATTGTTAAAAAAACTTTGCGCTTTCTATAATGGTCCGAAAGTAACGGAAGAATAATTGCACCAAGAATGCCTCCCGCCATCATACTGGCTCCAACAATACCGGCCTGCTCAGAGTTAAAGCCACGTGGTTCAATTATCTGCTCTATCCATGTTGTAACTGCGTTAAACATTCCAAGTCCTATAAAGAAAAGAAGTATCACCAGCCACATCTGTTTCAAGCTGAATATATGCAGCAGTCCCTCCTTTACCTTGAAGCGCTCTTCCTGCCCTTTTTCGCATGGCGGTGTAGGAGGTTCTTCTTTCATAAAAATTAGAAATAGTACCGCAATGGCAACACTTACAATGCCATAGATATACATTGTGTGTGGTATTGAGTAGGAATGTACCAGAAACGGAGTTGCGGCAAGCCCAACTATTATGCCAATATATTGGGCAAGAGATGCTATGCCAGTTGCTGTCGCACGCTCATCTAACGGAAACCATTTTGCAGATAGCCGCGTATATGCATTGAGTATAAAGGGCTGAGCTATGGCTAAAGCTATTTGAGTAGTAACTATCGCATTAAAAGAATAAGCATACAAACCTTTTACAATGCCAAATATACCAATGAGTACAGCACCAATGCCAATACCATATCGTATTCCATACGTGTCAATAATATATGAAGCAGGTATAGATATAAACACATAGACTATCATAAAGAGCATTGATAAAAGGCCAATAGAAAGCGGTGGTACATTATAAAAGGCCACTGCTTCTGAAGTTATACTGGCAAACGATATCCAGTGAAGCTGAATAACAATATTAAGCAGAGCAAAGATAAAAAGAATTACCCACCGGTAACCGTATACTTTTATTGCATGATTCATGTTATTTCTCCTTAACTGGTTCAAAATATTTAAATACTTTATCAAAACGCTCTAACGCATCATCAATCACGTCATCTGTGTCGGCCATGCTTGTGTAAATGCGGCTTCCAGCCAGTGTTATTATGCCTTCAACCATGAGTGCCGCACCTAACTCTTCCATTACTTTGCGTCGCTGTCCTACCTGCTCAAATATTTTAGGATTGGTTAATTCCATGAGCATAGCAGCACCTGTTTCCATGTGACAAATAGAGCCATGATTAAATACTACAAATGGTAAATCATAGCGTTTAAAAATTTCCTGTAAGCCTTGAGTAAGCTTATCACCAGCTTTACCAGCCTTAATGTGAGCCTGTGTTTCTTCAATTGCTTTTATTGCAAAATATCCAGCCGCGCATGATAAAGGATTGGCAGATAAGGTGCCACCAACCATCGCGCGTTTCTTTAAGCCCTGTATGCCTGCAGCAAACGTTTCCATAATTTCTCTTCTGCCGCCAACTCCACCAGCAGCAGGATATCCACCAGCAACACATTTGCCAAATACTGTTAAATCAGGCTTAACACCAAAATAGCCCTGCGCACCGCCAAGTCCAACTCTGAACGCTGTGACTACTTCATCAAAAATAAGCAGGGTGCCATATTTGTTGCACAGTTCCCTCACTTTTGCATTAAAATCATAATGTACCGGACGAGTACCACTTTCAGGGCCCAGTGGTTCTACTATAACAGCAGCAGTGCCACCCTTTGATTCGTTTTCTTTCAGTAATTTTTCCAATCCATCAATATCGTTTGGATAAAATTCCTGAATGTAGGTATAACAGCCTTCAGGTATGCCATGCGAATCCAGAGTGCCAAGTCCTGGTATTCGCATGGCAAATACCATCTGATCACTCCAGCCGTGATAGGCACCGCCAACCTTGATGATAAACTTTTTATCAGTAAAGCAACGTGCAGCCCGTATTGCTGCCATACATCCTTCGGTTCCACTGGCAAGAGATCGGAATAATTCAACCGAAGGAATGTGTGAGTGTATAAGCTCAGCCAGGAGAAGTTCATATTCATGGAACAAACCGGTTACCGGGCTGCACTCATTAATAACTTCTATAACTTTATCACGTACAGGTTTGTAATTGCTACCAAGTACTGTGGGTCCCCCAGCCTGAAGGAAATCAATGAACTTATTGCCATCAACATCATAGAGATAGGCACCATCTGCTTTTGTTATTGCTAAAGGGAATGGATAATTAAAAGCCAAGTTATGCTGTACACCACCAGGTATTCGTTGTTTGGCTTTTTCTACCATTTGCTTTGATGATGCAAATTTTGTTTCATACTTTTCAAGATATTCATTCATCTTGCTGCGGTTAATCTGATACACCGGTAACTCATTTGCAAGCACTCGAAGCTTTTCAAGAATTTCATTTGAATCAGGCCAGTGTGAAATTGCATATTCCTGTTTCATGATTTTCCTCCTAAAAATTAATAATTAAGTATTTTAAAAAGATCTTTGTTCTTTTCATATAGTTTGGTAAAAACATTGAAATTGCGTGTATACATATCAGTGTACTGCGGTTGTGGCTTAAAAATTTTTCGCACTCCCACCAGACGCTTGGCTTCATTGAATGATGATAAAATTCCTAAACCAACAGCACAAACAACCGTAGCACCAACGGTACCGGCATTAATCTCGTTTTCAATTGCCTCAACCTGCCTGCCGGTTATATCAGCCATAATCTGGCACCACACATCAGATTTTGCACCACCACCAGCAAAACGCAGCACTTTCTGACGGGGTATCTTTTTTTCCATAGCTTCCAGCATCCAGCGTATGTGGTATGCAACGCCTTCAAGTACGCTGCGTATCATCTGTCGTTTACCGGTTGTAAGACTCAGGTTAAAGAACATAGCACGTGCATAGGGGTCCTCACGAGGAGAGCGATTGCCATGTAGCCATGGAGTGAAGAGCACATTGCCAGCACCCGGAGGTGTTTGCATCACAACAGTATTCAAAAAATCATACAACGATTCATATTCCTTGCTTTTATCTGCAATATGGCGAGCTTTAAGATACATGCCAATCTCATCTAATGCTAAGTGATCACGCACCCATTTTAAGCAAGCACCGGCAGTTTCCTGTTCGGCAACATACACATAATGATTGGGGATAGCACCTAAAATTGATGCAATAAAGTTGCCAATATCAACCATGCGTTTATCAACGTTAGATGAAACCCATCCGCTGGTTCCAACATAGATGTTTGTATCATACAGATCAGTACACCCTGAACCAACCAATGTAAGCGGAACATCACCACCGCCGCCAAATACCGGGATGCCTTCAGCAATGCCTAATTCCTTTGCAGCTTTTTTTGTAACAGTACCGATAGTATCTGTTGAATAAAACACCGGTGGCAGGTGATCCATGGTAATACCAAATGTTTTGCACAATCCTTTGTGCCAGCCAAACCTTCCTTTTCGTGTATCATAAATAAATGTGACATTTGCTGAATCCTGCGTCATGCCAACATTTCCTGTGCATCGAAAGATCAAATAATCTTTCACATCAAGCCACTTATACGCTTTTGCAAAAATCTCGGGTTCATTGTCTTTTACCCAGTGATATTTCCATAATGGATCTTTTGGTGTTGCAGCAAGACCACCAGTGACAATTAATGATTTAATGGTTTTAAAAGCATTCCACTTTTCAATTTTTATAATTCCCTTGTATAGATATTTCTCTATCTGTTTTGTAGCACGCTGGTCTAAGTAGCTCATTGGATTACGTAATGCATTGCCATCTTTATCAATAAACACAGAACCCTGCATCTGTGCACAGAATGCCATAGCTGCGATCTTAGCAGGTGGAATACCGCTTTTCTTCATTACCATCTTTGTGGCCTTGCAAATTGCATCCCACCACTCATCGGCTTTTTGTTCAACGCCACCATCTGGTAGCATATATAGAGGATAT
The DNA here is from genome assembly GCA_040756435.1 of Spirochaetota bacterium. Taxonomy (NCBI): domain Bacteria; kingdom Pseudomonadati; phylum Spirochaetota; species Spirochaetota bacterium. The sequence continues at coordinate 6,744 of JBFLZD010000077.1, forward strand.
TCCACTAAATATGAGTCAATAAGCGTTATTTTATTATCAACTTTATAAAGGCACGTTTTGTTGCCAGTGGTACCCACGTCATGTGTTAGTATATATGTTGGTTTCATTGGAATATCCTCCAAAAAAAATTGTATAGTCAATTCCGTTAAATATCAAATTTCATAACTTTTATTGTTAAAGCCATTGTATGAGTAAGCAAACAAGCAATGAAATATCTTATGTTTACTTTAAATACAGTACAGTTTTTCTTTTGTCTACGCAATATCTGATTAATCAGAATTTGCTATTTTGTTTACGATAAGCTGTTGGAGTGGTATTAAGAATTTTGTGGAATGCACGGTTAAATGTAGAAAGGCTTTCAAAACCAGTTTTGAAGGCGATAGTAACTATTGAATCACTGGTTGATGTAAGAAGTTCCCTTGCTAAATTAATCCGCAGTTGATTTATGTAGTCAGGCAGGGATTTACCTGTGTATGTTTTAAAAAGCCTGCTGAATGTATCCGGGTGTAAATCTACCATTGCAGCAAGCCCTTCACGGGATAGATCAAACGCAAAGTTTGCATGAATGTACTCAACGGCATGCTGAATCTTTTCTGAGTTTGTTACTGAAAGCTGTTTATGCTTGTTATCACTGGATATGGGTTGCAAGTATTTTTCTTTTTCCAGAAGCTTTCTGTTAAATAAAAAAGTCAGATGTTCTATTTCCCTGTGGAGTTTAACAAAGCGTGATTGTAAAATATATGCCATAGAAAGAATGACAAAAAAGTAAGCGTATTCAAGTGTGTAAATAAATTGATACATACCCTTGCCAACGCATACGTCATTAATACTTGCAAGTAAGAAAATCAAAAGACTGATAAATAAAATTTTTATATGTATTTCACCATAGCGGCACCATATAAAAAGTTTGTATAATAAATATAAACCAGTTACTAGCATGACAATATATTGTAATACATACACAAGACCGGGATCAGCTTCATTATAGGTTATTGATGTTCCAAGGAAATGAAATTGTTTTATATATGGGTTGTTGGGGTTCAATGTATACGAGCTATCTATAATAAATCCTGAAATAATAAATAATCCCATAACCAGAGTGATGGTATAGATTAAAGGAGCATTAATATGTACCAGAGAAGCAATAAACCATGTTATTGCTATAATGAAACATGCCAATACAGCAAATTGCATACGTTGATACAGTATTGATTGAAGAGGTGATGGCGACATATACAGCAAAGCAGAAAATATATCATACAATGCAATTGTATAGCACATCAATGCAAACCATAAATGTTCGGGTTCATTGTTCCTGCGTATGAACATAAGAGTGTAAGATACTGCAACATAGACTGCAATAGCAGCCATAAGGAGAGGAGGTATGGAAATAAGCGGTATCATGATAATAAAGTTTTAAAAAATATAATAAATAACTAATTGTACTATGGTTAATAAAGTTGCCCACAATCGCAAATCGCGCCAGCGCTTTCTATCAGGAGCACCCTTGATAATAAAATCATAGGGCAAAAGCCATGCCACTACAAGCATACATGCAAAAATGATCATTGCTACAATTTTTGCATTCCATAGCGGAAGTGAATAAAGTATTTCTGCCATAGCAATCTCCAACATCTAATCAATTTCAACAACATTACTATATACAACATTTTTCAATTCTGCATCTGGTTTTCTTTTGGTAAACAGGGAAACAATATACAGAACTGTCGCCGAATATACAAATGAAAGAAATGCTATATACAACATGTTAAACTGTAACCAACCTAAGACTGCTGCAACAGCCAAACCAGAAATAAGACTAAAAATGCCCGCATGTGGTGTAATGCGTTTATCTAAAATACCAAAAATCATCAGTGCAAATATTGGTCCTTGAAAAAGGGAAAGCGCATACTGTACATATACGTAAATTCCCTGAAAGTATGCAGTGATTGGAGCAAATGCAATTCCTATGATAAGTATGAGAAATGTAAATAATTTTCCTAATCTAAGCTGAGTTGCGTCACTTAATGAATTTTTCTTTACCACACCAATAATGTCACGCACAATCATGACCGATGTAGAATTCATTGTTGAATCTATAGATGATTGCAATGCTGCAATGAACGCAACAAACATAAGGCCTGAAATGCCTGCAGGCAGAATATGTTTTATAACCCACGGCAATGCCTGATCCTGGTGGGTGATACTTTTGCCTGCAAGGGTCAGAGCAAGTAGTCCTGGCATTACAATTAAAAATGGCACAAACGTTTTAAGGCATGCGGCAAACATCATTGAAGCTTTGCCATCCCATTCAGTGCGTGCTGCAAAGGTGCGTTGCAGAATTGCTTGATTGGCACACCAGTATGCAGGAGAAAGCACAATGCCAAGCCCTAATATAACACCAGGCCAGGGGAAGGTTGGGTGATTGGCCGGTAAAAATGCATGGAGGTGGTCGGGATAATTGTTTTCTAATGTTTTTATGAACATGTCAAAGCCACCAATTTTTTGAATACCAATATACGCAACAATGATTGCTGTAAAAAACATAATGAATGCCTGAACGGTATCGGTGATAGCAACTGCGCCAAGCCCACCTGATATAGTATAAAATCCAACAACAGTTGCTGTTACCAGTATTGAAAACCAGATTGGCCATCCTAAATATGTTTGCAACATAATGGCAGTTGCCCACAAAAACACACCAACAATAACTACTGCAAACATACTCATGACACAGGCTGCAATAAAACGCACTGCATTATTGTACCGCAAGCCTAAATACTCAGGTATTGAATAAACGCCTGCACGCCAGTAAAAAGGAATAAAGACAAGTGCCGATAGTATCATGGCAGGAATAGCACCTATCCATTCAAAGTTTGCCTGAGCTATACCAATGCTGTACGCATTTCCTGAAGCACCAATGTAATCGTTTGAACCAATATTGGTACCAATGATTGAAAGGCCTATGACCCACCAGGGTAATGACCTGTTAGCTAAAAAATAATCTTTTGCTGTTTTAACGTGTGATTTATAATAATAACCAAATATGGTTATCCCTGCTAAATAGCTTATAATAAGCACGATATCTAGCCAATGAACGCTGGTTGATGCAAATTCCCACATTACAATCCTCCAAATAAAATGCACTAAAATATTATCGTTATCGGTTATATTTTTAAAAGTATTCAAAATCAACCATTTTTTATGTGGCGATAGTTACTGGATTATAGAATTGTTGATAGAAAAAATTTTATAGGCAAATATATATCTCTTTTGTTTTTTGAGCTTAATCCATTAATATGCACTATATTTTGCTTGATAAATATCGTTAACGATAATATATATATGCACTGGACATGAAATAGTATGTAATTATCTTAACATCATTATCACAGGAGGAGTTATGACTAAAAAAATAGCTATCATTTGTATCACACTTGTTACACTGTTGTGTGTAGCCGTATTTGCTGCTGCCTGGCATTTTTCCAATCAGCTTATTGCACCCAAGCCATATACCTGCCAGGTTGACCATTTTGTATATTGCAAAGGTATTGAAGAGCTTGCCATACCCTATCAGGATGTGGAATTTAAAAATGATGAAGGCCTTACTCTTCGTGGATGGTTTGTCCCGGGAAAATCAAAAAAAGCAATCATTATGGTTCATGGTATTACTGCTGACAGAAAAGAAGGCCTTAGGTGGGTAAAAGCACTGCATAATGCTGGTTATACTCTGATGTTGTTTGATCTAAGGAATCATGGTAAAAGCGATAAAGCAAAAACAGGTATGGGATATTATGAAAAGAATGACGTTATCGCAGCGGTCGATTTTTTGCAATCAAAAGGATATAAAAACATTGGTGTATTTGGGGTTTCAATGGGAGCTTCTACTGCAATTCAAGCTATGGCTAACGATAAACGCATACAGGCTGGCGTATTTGAAGCAGCATTTGCCAATTTGGGGGATTTACTTGCTGAAATAGCAAAACGTGATTTTGGCCTACCACGTTTTCCTATCATCAATGCTGTTATGTGGGTGTATAGCATGCGCCTGGGAGCAGATGCCAATGCTATAAATCCTGAAGATTTTATAGGTAACATTTCACCACGGCCTGTATTTATTATTCACTGTGATAGTGATGATTATATAGCCTATCATCATGGCCAACGGATTTTTGCAAAGGCCAAGGAACCAAAGTTTATGTGGACAGCACATTGTAATAAGCATGCACGTGCATGGCAATCCAATCCACAGGAAGCCGAAAAAAAAGTAGTTGATTTTTATAATAAATTTATTAGTTCCAAATAAAAATAGACGCAACATCGTTTCAACAGCTTTCATATCGTAAGAAAGGTACTTCTTGGAAACGTTTGCATATTGTGTTGTATGAAGATGAATATGAGTTTTTTATGGATGTGAAGAAGATTTGGAAGATGTCTCTGGCTAAAATTATTGAATTTTGTTTGGATAATGTCCTGGATGAATTTTTAAAAATACTTGATACTATTGGAGATGATGATTTTACCGATAACTATCGGCACAGTGGTTATACATTTTGCTTTTATAGGGAAGAAGATATTGTTTGTTGCCAATTTTATTGGGGACCACACCCGGATATAGTGCGAAAATCCAAAATAGTACCAGAATAATATCACTTTACAATACACATTTTGTAATCTTCTTTATTGAATGTTTGAATAAATTGGACAATCATCCAAAAAATAGTTGATTATTTAATTACGTAAATTATTATTTACCCAATAATAGACAGGAGGCATTATATGAAATCATTACAAGGTCAATTAGCACTGGTTACCGGTGCCGCGATGGGTATGGGCAGGAGTTTATCAGAATTGCTGCTGGATGAAGGTTGTGAAGTTGCTATGGTGGATATCAATGAAAAGGAATTAACAAAAGCTGTTAAGCAACTACAAACAAAAGGGAATTGCCAGGCATATATATGTGATGTTTCAAAACGTGATGCGGTATATAAACTACAAAAAAAAGTTAAGAAGGAAATGGGTGATGTTACAATTCTTGTTAATAATGCTGGGGTTGTAAAAGTTGGGGACTTTTTACATCTTGATGATAAAGCAATTGAATGGATTGTCAATGTTAACCTGATGTCAATCTTATGGATGTGCAAGGCCTTCATGCCGGATATGATCCACAAGCCATGGGCACATGTGGTTAACTTTGCATCAGCTGGTGGAATGTTAGCATTGCCTGATATATCAATTTATTGTGCAACCAAATTTGCAGTTGTGGGATTTTCAGACGCATTACGTCAGGAGATGAAAAAATACAAATACAACGTAGGTGTAACCATGGTATGTCCCTACACTGTAGCAACTGGCATGTTTGCAGGTTTTAAGGAAGTTGCTGGCACAAAAATACTTAAAACTGAAGAGGTGACAACACGCGTAGTAAAAGCAATTAAGAAAAACAAACCTCTGGTAGCGGTCCCCAATTTTCAGGTTAATTTTTTAACCCCACTTACAAAGTTATTGCTTCCAGTGCATGCTATGGATTTCCTCAATAAAATGGTGGGGATGTGGACAGCAAATGAGCAAACCCATGAACGGAAATATAAAATTTAAACGCATTAATAAATCACCTGGTATTAAGTTTACTATCAGGGGAGGTAATGCATTATGAATAAATAATTCAAAGTTATATTAGTTCTGTTCCAGCTTCTTGGTTTATGTATATGGATTATCTATGGCATGATTGTACTACTTATTTTTATAAATATTTGTATATCATAATTAAATAAAAATTCTTTCATTAAACAATGAGTTGGTTTATACCATCGTAAAGATTCAATTAATACCTATATATCAATATGAAAAATAAAGTTTTTTAGAGGAGGTGGTGCCAGCAACATGAAAATTAAATTATTATCCATTGGTGTATTATTCATCGTATGTGCCGCATGCAGTAAGACAAAATCATCATCAGAAGTTTCTGAATACACCAAAATGGTAAACCAGAATATTCCGCTGCAGTTTG
>JBFLZD010000078.1 GCA_040756435.1 Spirochaetota bacterium
CAAATTACATTTTGAGCATTTTCTTTATTTTTTATGATAGATAATATAAACCCGTTACATTAAATTCCTTTTGAAATGAAATAAAAGTATGTTAATAAAGACGATACGGGAGATAGTATGTATATAGGCGTTTAGCCACATCAAAATATTTTTATGACATATGTTGAGATAGTTACTTATTTGTGAAGGCTATTGTGTGGCAAGTTTTACCAATTCTGGCGGTGGCCCCCAGTAAAATTGACAACACGGAATGCCTTCTTCTAAATAAAATGAAAATGTGTAACCACTAAAGCGATAGTTATCGGTATTTTCATCACTGTCTAACGCAGCAAGATAATCATATAGATAATTCTCCACACAATAGGCTATAATCTTAGCCAGTGACATCTTACAGACTTTGCGCACATCCATCACAAACTCATACTCATTTTCATACAAATACAGATGTATGCGTTTCCAGGCTTGATATCGCTTCCTATACTGTAATCGTTTATAGCTTTTAACAGGGATCTTTTTATACGAAAACACATAGTTTATGAAATTGATAACAAACGTATGAAGCGATAGTTTACGGATAGTGGCATTTTCTTGTAATAGTTCTAAGTGTTCATAGGCAATGCAGGTGGTTGTTTCTATATTCATATGTTTCCTCCAAAGTATATATATTATCCACCAATACTACTATAGGAACAATTTTCAACTATAAATTGAATATGGTAAAAAATAAAAAATGATTACAGTATATGTAAAAGCAAATAGATAGGCAAAGTATTTCAAAGAGAATAGTTACAATCAAATAGAGCTATACTGAGAACTATCGCCATACAATATAGACCACCTATGCTAACACTGTCATGGACTTATAGTCTATCGAGTGATAGAATGATACCATTACTTTAATCATCAACATTACATTTCCTGTTATAATTCATACGCTCTTGCAAATATTATATTGACATATTGTATGATAACTCTCTATAGTTAACATAAAAAAATAATGGAGGATATATGGCACAGGATATCTACAAAGAATTATCCAAACGGCTTATGTTTGAAAATTCAAAGCTTTTGCAACAGATCTGGCAGTGTGTGGCAAACGAAACGGAAGCTCAGATTATTGCATACCTGCCTGCCAATGCTATACAGGTTGCAGAAAAGTTTAATCTTACTACACAACAAGCTTTTGATATCCTTGAAGAATTATTTAAACGAGGTGCTGCATTTAAAAAGTCAAAACCTGAAGGCGCTGAATACCGCCCCCCCAAGCATATTGTCCAGTTTCATGATGCAACACTGCTATGGAAAGATGCCCCTGCTGATTTTAAAAAACTATGGGTGGAATTTATGGATACTGAATATCCGCCACTTCTTGAGGTTGTAACAAAAGCTGGTATTCCCTCATTTATGCGCGTTATTCCTATTAACAAAACCATACAACCCAGAAGTGAAGTCCTTGTGTATGAAGATGCCTATAAAATTATTGAACAAGCCAAAGAGCTTGCAGTTGTGGATTGCGTTTGTCGCCTTTCTCATGGGAACTGTAATAAACCACTCAATGTATGTATTCAGATCAATAACGGCGCAATCTACACCCTGGAGCGTGGTACAGGTAGAGCAATCACCAAAGAGGAAGCTTATGAAATACTCAAAATCTCTGAGGAAGCAGGCCTGGTTCATATGACCGAGAACAAGGGCGTTGGCAATGCCATATGTAACTGTTGCTCATGTTGCTGTGAAATGCTACGTTTTGCAGGTAACAGAGCAACTCATGGTGTAGTTTCCAAAAGCAGATTTACAGCAACTATAGATGAAAATAACTGCAATAGTTGTGCACTGTGTATATCAGTGTGCCCTGTACATGCAATAGAGGTGAATGAAGTAGCAACAATTGATGCTGAGATGTGCATAGGTTGCGGATTGTGCGCAACACATTGCCCTGCAAATGCAATTGCACTTAAAGAGATGCGACCAAAGGAACATATACCTATGTAATTTTTGATGGGGCTTTTCTCTTATAATGCTTATATTTTATAGACACTGATTGCTTTTAATTGCTATCAGGTTTTGTCCAATCAATACGTTCCTGAATACTTGCAGCTAATTCTTCTATACCTTTGTCATCATGATATAGCAGCCCGGCCTCTTTTACTATAACATTACCAGTTTTATCTTTCTGAAACCATAACCCTTTATGGTGTGCTGCTGTGACATCTTCTCCTTTTTCCATGCTACTTCCTCTTAAATTAATGCTTCCATTACACACACAGAAGTATGATTTGTCAGCGGAACTGGCAACAACACAAAATGATGTCCCTCGTATACTTGCAACAACAGTGGGAGTTTTTACTAAATATTTAAAATATTTCTTGCATTTACAATGATGACCTATCAAATTTAGAATCACTATTTGCATAACAAATTGCAATTCTCAATTTTACCATTCAGGATTCAAATGGTAATTGCGGGTTATATTTAACTTTCACAATTACAGGCGGAGGAAACAAGAGTAATAATGAAATTATATTTACAGAGGAGGAAAGTATGAATCTAAACCATCCTGAAGCAACACAACAAGCACTTAGTATTTTACGCAGTGGCAACCCTTTTCAATGGTATGTCATCACACTGTTAGCGTTTGTAGTGTATATCTATTTTAACGAAATCCAGAATAAAAACTGGAATGGTATTGCAGCAGGGCTTTCGCTGTACATGGTACACTGGTTTGTAGAGATCATTAATGCACTCATTCAGCATTTTACCGGGCATGCATTGTGGACTGTCCCTACCGGCACAGCATTTCTTATCCTTATTGGAGTTGGTGTGGAATTAAGCTTAATGTTTTCAGTATCCGGTTTAATCTTCAGCAAGATTTTACCACAAGACCCAAAAGCAAAGATTCTAGGTGTCAACAATCGTTTATTTATAGCTATCGCCAATGCTGCCTTTTATTCAATCTTTGAGATATTTTTAGTAAAAACTCCATGCTTTGTGTGGGTATATCCATGGTGGGGCGCACTCCCGGTATTTATAACCGTATATATACCATTCTGGGTGGTATCGCTGTATTGCTATGACTGGCAGCCAAAAGTACAAAAAGCTGTAATTGGAAGCCTTTTTGTCGCGAACGCCACAATGCTGGTTGTATTTGCTGGAATCTTACAATGGATTTAATTATATAAATCCCCTGGGATTTTTCATAGTTACTTTCTCCCAGTTTTCAAGCTTTTGTCGTAGTTTGTGGGCTATATCAGGATAGGTGTCTAACACATTGTATGCTTCACCAGGGTCTTTTTCCAGATTATAGAGCAATGGCCAGCGGTGTCCCAATGCATCTTTCCCCAATTTGTCAATAAGGGGTGTGGAATCAAGAGGATTAGGCCATACATACCGGTCAATCTTTGAATAGTACTTCCATTTCCCTGAACGAATACCAACGAGCAGATCATAGTGATAAAAATATAAATCCTCATGCACAGGTTTATCGTTTCCTTTGAAAAGCCCCAGTATATTTTTTCCATCAATGATGCGATCTTCCGGCAATCCAACTCCTGCAAGCTCAAGTAACGTTGGGAAAAGATCAATATTCATGGCAGGCACATGGGTAACTTTGCCCTGTGGTATCACTCCAGGCCACTTCACAATAAAAGGTACCTTAAATCCACCTTCATTACTATTTCCTTTTCTACCCCGTAAATTTGATGTACTTCCTTCATACCACGGACCATTATCACTGGTAAAAATAACCATAGTCCTGTTATCCATGCCTTTTTCTTTCAAAAGCTTCAGTATCTGTCCAACACTCCAATCAATCTCCTCAACGGCATCCCCATACTTACCAGCTAGTGACTTTTTATCAAATTTTTCTGAAGCCCACAAAGGCTGATGCGGAAACGTGTGGGCAAAATATAAAAAGAATGGATTATTGCCGCACGATTCAATAAACTGCAAAGCTTCTTTTGTATATGTCCCGGTCAAAAATGACTGGTCTTCTCCATGAATATTATCTATAACTTTTGTTTCATTTCGGTACACTGGGCATGGCCGCATGTCATTGCTATGCGGCACACCATAATAAAAATCAAAACCATGGCGCAGCGGATTAAATTCAGGCTGGGTTGAATAGTCGCCCAGATGCCATTTGCCAACCATACCGGTTTTGTATCCAGCAAGTTTTAAAGCTTCGGCGATAGTTACTTCTTCAAAAGCCAATCCCCTGGCAACAACATCATCCCGCAAATCCATCATGCCTAATCCCCGCAACATCATCCCTACATTGCGCGTCAACTTTCGTCCTAACGGTTCTTTCTTTGGAAAAGGATTGCCAATAATACCCGTCCTGAAAGGATAGCGCCCTGTTAATAACCCCGAACGCGAAGGTGCACACACGGCAGCACAGGCATAGAAGTCAGTAAACCTGTTTCCCTCTTTTGCCAGCATATCGATATTGGGTGTACGGATAACAGTATTGCCATAACAGCCAATATCACCATACCCCAGATCGTCACAATAAATGATAATAACATTGGGTTTGGGTGCCCTGGGATTTACAACAGTCAATTTTTTTAATTTTTCTAAAGGTGGATAATTACCATATACATCAGCAATATCAGGTGTTTTCAGCAATGTATAGGTACAGGTGCCAATCAACGTACCAGCACCAACAGCAACTCCAGTAGCAATTGATTTTTTTAATAAATCACGGCGGGTAATCTTCCCCTCCATTGGAACCCCCTAAAGTAAAAATTTTAAAAATGTTGCAGTATACTTGTAATCAAAGCTTGATTTGCCATAAATGGTATATTTTATAAGTTAAATGTACAAGTACTTTTTCATTTCCCATTAATAATTCTTAAAAAAGTAAAGAAACTCTTCACTCATAGTCCCCATTTGGCTACTCAGTAAGAACTTTATATATAAAAAAATAATAAAGGGAAGATTCCTGGTTGCATATAAATAAAAAATTCTAAAATCTTGTTGACAAATTTTTAATTTTGTTATAATACCGGCTTGTCAGTATTATATAAAAGAAATTTGGAGGTAGCCATGAGTTTCAAAATGAAAGTTCTTCTGGCCGGTTTTATGTTTATGTTCATTCATGCACTTTCACTTTTTGCAAATGAGCTTTTTCAGGAAGACGGCATTTTCCCCAATCACAGCGCCGAATATGTCCGTACATTGAATCGCAATGCATCAACAGAGGCTGATGCTACGTTCTATAATCCAGCCGGGCTTACATACCTGCCAAAAGGTTTATACGTCATGTTTAGCAATCAAACATTGCATAAAAAGCGTACCCATGTTATGGATTACTATGCTATTGAAGCAGATTTTACTCTTAATATTGGAAATATTGACAACCCTGTTCAACCAACAACTAATTCATCAGCATATACTAACCGGCCTACAGGGTCACTTGAAAGCGATAATAATTATTTTACTGATATCACTGCTCCTGCAATGCCTGATCTTAACGTTGTATACAGAGATCAATTCAAAGGGCATGAGTATGCCATTTTTTTCAACCTTGGTGTGATGCAGGCAGCACCTGATGTAACATTCCCACGCGGGCTTGCCATCATTGATTATGGGAATCTTGCTGTGGGAGAAGTATCAGCTAAACTTGTAGCTTTTCCCGGAACAGCATTGGAAACCTCACAGGGACCTGTTACACAATATACCTATGAATCAAATATTGCTGTACGAACTGAATATTTTATTGGTAATACGATTGGGGTTTCATATAAAATCATTGATATGCTTTCTGCTTCATTGGGTTTCAGGTTTATCTATGGTATGGGTAGGCAAACCATAAATGTAAAAAATGCAACCATTTTACATGAAAACCAGACAGACCCCCTTAATCTTCTACCAGAAGAAAACCTATTTATAAATAATAGTGACTGGAATATAGATACACAATATTCAGGCTTTGGCTATGGCATAATTACTGGACTTCATTGTCAGCCAATTCAAAAACTTGATATTGGGTTGCGGTATGAATACTATTTTCCCATGATATTAACTAAAAAAACCAATAAATTTCAAGTGCCGGCAATTATAGAAGAAACCGGAATGCTCAATATCTTCAAAGATGGTAAAGCAAACCCTGATTTTAATGGAGGAGCAGGATATTCTGCGGGTAATGGTGAAAAGGAGTTTAAAGGTACGTACCCACAATCGATTTCTCTTGGCATGGCATATAGTATTTTCAAATGGTTGAAAGTAATGTCATCAGGAGATATCTATTTACGTCATCAGGTTGACCTTGATGGAAGAGAGAAGGATTTTGGTATTGCTTATCGCGCAGGTGGAGCACTTGAATTTTTACCAAATGCGGATATCAAATTAAGTACAGGATATAGCTATTACAATCCTGGAATAAAAAATGAAAAAAGAAATGAAATTGATCCTTTATTAATAAGCCATACTATTGGTGCTGGTGCAGGATTAAAAGTTAATGAAGGACTTGAGGTTACCATTGGTGCGTTCTACACAATTTATCAAAGCACAACTGTATATGAGGTAATCCACACAACATCGGTTTTAAATAATGTCCTTGGAATAATAAATGGAACAGCTGAAGCAACCCATTATGTAAAAAAAGAACTGGCAGAATAAACTTTTGTCATAGCATTTGGTCTGACATATCGCTATGACTTTAAAGCATCACACAAAGAGGAAAAAGCACCTGAACTTAATCTAAAAAAAAGTTAAGGCTGGTTTGATACCAGCCTAACAATAAAACCCTATGCAACAGCAAGGCACTCTGGATGCGATGTGCAATGTTCCATTATATTTCTTGCCTTTATATAATTTTCCTCAGCCTGATGCCAGTTTACTATATTCCAGAAAGCCTTCACATAGTCTGCTCTACGGTTTTGATACGTTAGGTAATATGCATGTTCCCACACATCAAGACCAAGCACAGGCAGTAACCCTTCCATAATGGGACTGTCCTGATTTGCTGTAGAATGCACTACTAGTTTGACAGTAGCATCAACACTAAGCCATGCCCATCCTGAACCAAAACGGTTTACTGCAGCATTACTAAATTCATCAATAAATGTTTCAACAGCACCAAATTGCTTCTTAATTGCATCGTGTAATTGTCCTTCGGGCAGTTGGCCCCTGCCCCCTAAAATCTTCCAGAAGAGTGAATGGTTGTAGTGCCCACCCCCATTGTTACGAACAATTGTTCTAATTTCCTCAGGCACTGAAGACAAATTTGCCAGCAAATGTTCAAGCGTAAACTCAAACAAATGAGGATACTTATCTAATGCACCATTGAGCTTGTCAATATATGCCGCATGGTGTTTGGTGTGGTGAATTTCCATTGTTTTTGCGTCAATGTATGGTTCAAGCGCATTGTATTCATACGGTAGTTGTGGCAATGTATATCGTTTCATGATTTGTTTCCTCCTTTTCAGGTTATCAAGTAATAACTAAATTACTGTAATATACAAAAATAAAGCTCCATCGTCAATGGACGCATAAATTTTTGTGCGATAGTAACTGTATAAGTGTCCTTTTTCATAAAATATCTTTACTTTTGACAATAAATGGATATTCATGAACTATCGCACAAAAAAACTTTTTACCATGTAGGGAGAGACATATGAACCCCAATCATAAAGAATTGACTATACCTTCCTGAAGAGTTACACTTTTGCAATCAAAGATGTTATTGGAAAAACAAAGGGTATAATCATTATTGTGCATGTATTGTGTGAACACTACGGCAGATATAATTATTATGTTGTTAGCAAATTGAATGAAGCTGGATATAAAGATATCATTCAATGGCTTGATTCGTTTGCGTAGCTTTTTTGCTTTTCTTGCCAGTTGGAATAACAATATATCTTTGCTTCATAAGTGCACTGAAAATAAGTAACACAATCCCCAAAAACAGAAGAATAATACCCCATTGAAAAGTAATTGATTGCTGCACAGAATTGAGAAACGATATAAGTACATCCTTATAGGGGTTGCTATACAGTCTTTCTTCGATTGCACTATGGAGCTTCTGTATTCTGGAATACACATTATACAGTGAAACAATAATAACACACAAAGAGCCACATGCAGATACGATGACCCATCGATATAATCCAATTAGTGCTAATAGTATAGCAAGCACACCACACACAATTATTGCCTCATCATAGTATTTACCTACACGAGAGTAAGTAATAGTGCCAATGAAAGGAGCTTTTATAAAAGGAGAAAATACACCGGCAATCAATATCATTCCACCTACAATGGCGATAATTAATTGCCACTGAATAATTGGATTATTATTTATGTCAAAGAAATTGTTTAAAATGGTTGTACGTAAATCTTTTATTTTACTTTTCATGGAGAATAAATTACGTAAAATTATTTCGTTTCAGGATTCTTATGTTTACTATGTATGTAAAGATAGTCAACAAATTTTATTGTACATTGCCCAAAATTATAGTTACTTATACTATACTGTTGACAGCGGAGATATTTTTGTAAAAAATCATACTATGCTTCTATTCTTCACTAAATACCAACAAATTATGATTGAAATTTTTATGTCATACTTATAGAATATTCTACAAATACTTTGGAGGGTACATATGAATATCGAAACTACCACCTGCATTGCCTATGAACACTTAGAGCTTTTTCAATCTTATGCTGCAATCCATAAATTACCTCTTCATACCTTCATTATAAATTTCATAAACTATGTACTGTCGTATAAACGGATCCCGGTGAAAAGCTATAAACGATTACAGTATAGGAAGCGATATCAAGCCTGGAAACGCGTACATCTGTATTTGTATGAGAATGAATATGAGTTTGTGATGGATGTACGGAAAGTTTGTAAGATGTCACTGGCAAAGGTTATAGCCTATTGTGTTGAAAATTATCTGTATGATTTTCTTGCTGCGTTAGACAGTGAAGATAATACCGATAACTATCGCTTTAGTGGCTACACATTTTCATTTTATCTTGAAGAAGGCATCCCGTGTTGTCAATTTTACTGGGGACCACCCCCAGAATTGATGAAACTGGCATAACTTATTACATTTTTTTAACAATATATTGCATCAAGATTGCCCAGAAAATTGACAATACAACCTACATCATTGCATTCTCTATAAAAAAGAGGTACACTATGATAAAATATATTATAAATCATTCCAAAACGATTATAAAAGCTGCTATTATAACAATATTGATTTTTGTTGTAAATTATTCTCAAGCTGATGATAAGAACGAAATTACTATATCCAATCAGAAATTTAAAATTACTAAAATAATAGCCCCTGAATTTAAGATTCATACTACCTATGAAATACAAACAATATTCGAAACAAAATTAAAGATTATCAACAACAATACGATATATGATTATCAAGAAGAAGAAATTAAGGCTACGTATGAGCTTGCTATTGTGAATAGCACAAGTGATTCAATTATAGCATCTTTTAAACTTTGCGATTTATTTTATTTCTATTCCACTCCTCAGATAACATATGATTTTGATATGTTAAGTAATGATACAATTAATTCAGCTATAAAGAGGATACCTGATGCATTCCAGTATCTTAAAGGGTATGTTATATTATATAACACACCTATCGCTGTCGTTATAAATTTTAAAGAAAAAACTATCACTATACAGGATGAAACAAAATATTTCAATTTATTCTCTAAAACATTTAATTACTCACAACAACAAAGCGATGCTAATAAAAATAATATATCTCTGTTTCTTAATGAATTTATACAGACACTCTTAGGATCAATAATACAGGAATCAAACATCAATGTCGAAGTACTTGGGAATCCACATTGGGAGCACTATTTTTCAAGGAAATTTCTTTCATATCCCGTGGAATTTAAAAGCATTAATTCTTATACTGGTATATCAATTGAAACTGATAAAATAGAAAATACCATTCAATCTCTTAAAGATAAATACACTATAGCAATTGCACAAATTCCATGTACTTTTTCAAGGATAACTGGTAAAGGTTCTATGAGTTATAATTATAAACAAAAATATTTTAAACATTCACGTATTGAAATGGAATCAACAGGAACAATAATGCAAAACAATATTCAGTATCAGGTTAAGGCATCACAGACAAATGTTTGCAACATAAAAATAAAAAATCAGTAATATGTAACCATAACTTTAAAAAACGTAATTTATTTTTTAATGAAATTGCACCAAAAACTTTATGCACTAATATGTTTACATATATACACTCCCATATACTGTGATTTATTATTGTTTATGATAATATTTTTAAAGAAGAGCAAAACTCATTCAAAAAATACTTTTTTTCTTGCAAGAAAATGTATATGCGGTCATCATCAAGTCATTATTGTATTAATATATTCTTAAAATAATAATTATGTCAGACTGTGATATCAACAAACCAAAAAAAGATTTGCGTCTTACTGAATCTGTACGCGGTTCAGGATGAGCAGCAAAGATAGGTCCGGCGGACCTGGCTAACGTTATGAAAAAGCTGCCCATTGAATACAACAGCAATGTGTTGGTGGGCATGCAAACCAGCGATGATGCTGGTGTGTACAGAATCAGTGATGATTTAGCTCTTGTGCAGACTGTCGATTTTATTACACCGATAGTAGATGACCCTTTTGTCTTTGGGCAGATTGCTGCCACCAACAGCATTTCGGATATATATGCTATGGGCGGCAAACCTATTACTGCTATGAATATTGTGTGCTTCCCTGTGAATACATTTGCTATGGATGTACTGGAAAATATTTTACTGGGTGGTTTAGAGGTAATGAAAAAAACAGGAGTGCAACTCATTGGCGGGCACAGTATTGACGATGTTGAGCTTAAATATGGTCTTTCAGTTACTGGAATAATCCATCCTGAAAAAATTTACACTAATGTTGGAATACAACCTGATGATGTAATCATCTTAACCAAACCCATTGGCACCGGAACTATTAATACTGCTATTAAAGCTGGCATTGCTGCTAATGAGCATACTGACAGAGCCATACAATCAATGCTTACAGTAAACGATTGCCTGACAGGCTACCCATATAGTGAGCACATTCATGCGGTTACTGATGTCACTGGCTTTGGGCTTATTGGTCATCTATCTGAGATGCTGGGAAGTTCCATTGCTATTCATGTTAATGCTAATGCTGTGCCGCTTATACCTGGTGCCACTGACTATGCTGCTATGGGACTTTTACCTGCCGGATTATATCGCAACAAGGATTTTGTAGGTTCACGCTGTACGGTAGCTTCCGGTGTTAAACGTGATATTGCTGACCTTTTGTTTGACCCACAAACATCCGGTGGGCTACTCATTGCAACATCGAAAAATTTTGCTAAACAAGTAATTGAATATATTGCACCAAAAGTGTTATGTACAGCAATTATTGCAACCTGTTCGCAATCACAGGAAGGTCATATATATATTGAGTAATATTATCGGAAACTATCGCCCATGAAATATTCAGATGACAAACGGCAGAAACTTCTTTCTAAAATATACTGGGATTATGATTTGAATATAGCGCAGTTAATTGATAGCATTGATACTGACACTATTCCATTAAATAAAAAAAAATACATATTTATTCGTTGTTTACAAAAACTACCATGGCACCATGTTGTCGGTATCTGGGGGTTTGATTCTGCAAAATCACTTTTAACTGATGATGTTATTAATCATATATGGCCAAAAGAAAGGAGAGAACGATTTGCAACACTTCAAAAGCTACTACGAGGAGAACCTCTACCCACTGCAAGATGGGATTCTAACCTGCGTGAAAAACTTAAATCTACCGTTTTATCTTACCGGTGGTACCGCTTTAAGTAGAGGATATTTTAATCATCGATACTCTGATGATATTGATCTTTTTACAAATAACAATCCTGACTTTAGAATCCATGCAGAATCAATAATACAAACACTTAAAAGCAATGGATATAGTATTGATACTTCGTCAACAATTGTATCCCAGGATTACATCTCATTTTCAATCTCTCATAAAAACTTTAATCAAGTGACATTGAAGATTGATCTAATAAACGATATTGCACCACATTTTGGTACCATTTTACCAACACCTGTATATTATAAAACTGATGATTGGTATAATATACTTATAAATAAAATCACTGCTTTATATAGATTGGAAATAAAGGATTTTGTTGATGTTTGGATTATTGCAAAACATAAATCGTTTAACTGGGATGATGTGATTAGCAAAGCACGTGAAAAGGAAATAGGATTAGATCCAGTGATATGTGCTGAACTGATGAATACAATACCCCATGAATTGTTTAATAGTATTAAATGGATTACATACTATTCATACGAAGAATTTACAAATAATATGGTAACTATTGCCTTTGATATTTTAAATGGTACAGACAACTCACTTTGCAAATAAAAAATCCTTTACAATTATTGCATATCATTTGCTATAATAAACTAAAAGGTGTTAAAAGGAAGCGGATGAGATCTGGTGGTCTCTGCGGTCTTCAAAACCGTTGGCTGCCTTAAAAGGCAGTGGCAGGTTCGATTCCTGCCCCTTCCGCATTATTGTAAAGGGATAGCGCAATGTACGAACAGATACCGCAGGTACAAAAGCTTCTTGAAGAGGATCAGATTAAACAATTTATTGGAGAGATTGGCCATCCGTTTGTTGTTGCGGTTATCCGTGAAACGCTGGAAGAACA
>JBFLZD010000079.1 GCA_040756435.1 Spirochaetota bacterium
TCAAACACTATGCACCTCTGTATAAATTACCGCTGCATACCTTCATTATAAATTTCATAAACTATGTGCTGTCGTATAAACGCATCCCCGTCAAAAGCTATAAACGGTTGCAGTATAGAAAGCGGTATCAATCCTGGAAGCGGGTTCATCTGTATTTGTATGAGAATGAGTATGAGTTTGTGATGGATGTGCGCAAAATATGTAAGATGTCTTTGGCAAAGATTATAGCCTATTGTGTAGAGAATTATCTTTTTGATTATCTTGCTGCGTTAGACAGTGATGAAAATACCGATAACTATCGATTTAGTGGCTACACATTTTCATTTTATTTAGAAGAAGGCATTCCTTGTTGCCAATTTTACTGGGGACCACCCCCGGAATTAGTAAAACTGGCCACTCAATAGCAGTCAAAACTTAAATAAATAGCCCAATAGATACCATACATATACTTTTAGGCAGCTAAAAGTCTATCTGCATACTGCCCTCCATATTATTTTAACTATCAGAGCAAGAGTATACTTTATACCAACACTTTTAGCTTTTAATTGCATCATTACAATATCAATAACCAGTGTATATTCAATTACCATTGCTGCTAAAGTGCCTGCTACTATCACAAAGTGACTAATGCCCGTATCTTCTTCATTTTGTAACTTGCATTGCTAGCACATAAATTGATGATACATCAAAATATACTATCTGAAATATGCGGCTTTACTTAAATCACTTGATTAATACTCCTGCACATGCTCTTCTCAGTACGAGCGGTGGATATAGTGTGTTGTGTGAGTATTTTTTTCAACTTAACATTCTTCTTCATACAATTATTTTTTTACTTTGCATTACACACGGAATGTATGCATATTTTAATTTCATCTAACTATGGTATGATTATTTATTATCATCTTGAAAATGTATTGACACTATATTAATAAATCAAATAATAAATTTGTTACACAAAAGTTTTATATTGATAAATTCAATATTCTATCAGGTGTGCGATGCAATATATCTTTAATCTTTTAAAATCAATATGGCTTGTTTTGTGGGCAGTGGTTATGAGTATAATTCTTTTTATACCCATGACTGTGGCCGCAATTTTTTCAGTTACTGGCAATCTGGCATTTAACATATCTAAGATATGGGCATGGACCATGCTCATTGTTACTGGTGTAAGGGTACATATTAAAGGCAGGGAAAAGATTAAGGAAGGCATGCAGTATGTCATTATCAGCAATCATCAGTCTCAGTATGATATCCTTGCTCTGGTTACCTCACTTAAAATGCAATTTAGATGGGTTATTAAAAAAGAATTGTTGTATATTCCCCTCTTTGGATGGGCATTATATGCAGCAAAGAATGTATTTATTGACCGCAGTAACAGGGAAAAAGCTATTGCAAGCATCAATAAAGCGGTTAACCGTTTGCCACAGGGAGTAAGCATTCTTGTTTTTGCAGAAGGTACCCGTTCAAAAGATGGTAGCTTGCAAAAATTTAAAAAAGGTGGTTTTACCATAGCTATTGAACGCAAAATGCCAATTTTGCCAGTTGTTGTAAAAGGAAGCAGGAAAATACTTCCCAAGGGTAGCCTAATTTTCCACTCTGGGAATATTGAGGTAGTGGTATGTAACCCAATACCGGTTGACCAATATACCCATGAGTCTATTGAAGAATTAATTAATATAACACACAATGTTATTGAACATGAATTATCCATATCGTAGACTTTAACCAGCATCCGTGGCATACCACGGTTTATACAAAAGGTATTACAATACTAAAACTGTTGGTATATCCTATTTTCAGGAAAATTGGCCGTGTCTATGATAATGTATCTAAGTGAGACTCTTCGTCCAGACCTTATTAGGACCCCACATGGCCGATAGAGGAAATGCTTTCTTGCTTTGAGGTCATTTATTTTATAGAATGTAAGAATCTAATTTTTTAAATGAAAATATCTTTTAGTATTCCAATAAGTCAGGATCCTTTCAAAGAAGGCATTTTATAGTAGAATGCTATTCTTAAGGTTGCATTTAAGCAAGATTAATTCCCTTTAACTCTGTATATATAGGGCCTTGAGGGGTAAGTTTTGATGAAAAAAGTATAACACGGTTAAACGTTGCGGTACCAAACTCCAGAGTGGTAAATGGTTGCAGGCGCTTGTGAATTGATTCGGTAAGTTTGCGCCCTTTTCGTATGCGGGCAAGTGTCAGGTGTGGTACAAAAGGGCGTTCTTCTTCCTTGATCCCGTATTTTTTTGCAAAATTCTGAATGCAGGTAACAAGTTCATTGATGGATTTCTGATCAGTCTCTATCACAGTCCATATAACCGATGGATTTTTACTGTTTGGAAACATTCCTATACTTTTCACTACATAGGGTAGAGGTGGGGTAGTGAAACGTAATGTTGCAAATTCAGATTCAATTGCCCGTGCAACGTTGCCCTCACATTCTCCAATAAATTTTAATGTTAAATGATAGAGCGAAGGTTCAACAACTTTAAGTACGTCATTGTATTGTGATAGCGTTGCATATACAGGTTGTAAATTATGAATAATTTCCTGGTCCATGGGTAACGCTATAAATAGCCTGTTCATTCTATTTCCTCTATAATGCGGGGTACAACAAAATGGCTTTTTTCAAACTGCGGTGCAATATGTTCAACTTCTTCTACGGGTAATGATTCTTTAGCTATATCTTCTCTGAATACATTGGATAATGGCACTATGTGATCAGCAGGCTGTACATTGGCGGTATCAAGCTCATTTATCTTTTCAACATAGCGTATGATGTCTTCAAGCTGTGTGGTAAATTCCTGCTTTTCTTCTGCGGTCAGCTCTAATCGGGCTAATTCACATACTTTGTTAATTACGGATTCGTCAAATTTCATTAATGTTCCTCCTTAAGAAAGTGTTTTCCCTTTGTCCTATATTCATTACGTATAAATATACAATCAACTATTTTTTCACTATCTGGATGTTTAATGACAACCTGTACGGTAAATTGCCTGCTTTCTACGGGTATCCATTTACCCGCAACAACAATGCAGTGGGTATCACCTGCGGGAATAAACGGGAGTGTGCAAGGAACACAATCCTGGGCAATATTAATTGTTTGTATCTTGCCTTTATAGGTAAGCAGGCGCTGCGGAGTTAATAGTTCATCTATCTGTATAAACTGGTATGCCGGTGATGATAGATAATTTTTTAACTCATCTAAGGTGTACACTGGTGAACGATTAGTGCCATAGAGTATTGCAATCTCTTTAATGGTGATAGGCTGGCTGCTTTTATTCTCTATCAATATCAAAAAAAATGGTATTTTAGGCAGCCTGCCACCTTTTGACTTATCAATAAACTGGCTTTCTGCTAACCGTATCCAGGTATCTTCGGTAAATGGCTCTATGGTGATGGTAATATCATCCTGTGTTGTTGTAGCAATGGGTGTGCCACTTTGTGACTGCATAGTATGGATAAGTCCAAACTGAGTTTTGCATCCAACTACTAAAACCAGTACAACTATATATACCCTTTTCATAGTATCTATACCTTTTTTATAATTCACAATAATAGGGCGATAGTTATTTTGTAAAGTTTTTAAAATGTAGTGAAGAAAGAAATAGATAAAAAATGAAGAGAAATATTGAAATCTCAATAAAAAAATGTATTGCAATAATAGATATCTTTAGACTGTATGCAAGCAATTAAGAATGTAGGGCTATTATGAAACGATATAGCATTGTATATAGTATCAGTATTATCGTGCTGTGTGCAGCCTGCGGGAGCAAGCCGGTATTTACCAATTTGATGCATACTGATGTTGCAATAGACTATGATGTAGCGCTTTTGAAAAATCTGTATTCTAAAAATGTGTATGTTGATCCCTGGCTACAGAAGCCATACATTGTAAAAGTTACTCATGATATTGATAAAGTAAAAAAGTGGTCAAAGGCAACACGTTCACTGGTGATTGCTGCAACAGAGCAAAATCCAGGAAAGGTTTTGTTTCCACTGCACCATAGCGGAAAACTTTTTTTTGACTGTGCGGTAATGGGTAAAGGCAGGCTTACTGTACAGTTACTATCGCCCACACAAAAAATGGTATTGGGTGAATATGCCCTGTCTTCCATACCATTTACGCACATACAGTGTAGCATACCTCATCTATTTGCTGGCGCAAAGCTTGTTATGGAATTTCAATCGTACACAAACAATCCCGCATATTGTTTTATTGCCAATGCTTTTGTGAAGCATAAAGATAACGACTTTAAAAAACCAAATGTGGTGTTTATCTCGGTTGATGCTTTACGTGCCGATGCAGTACACTGTATTGTACCCAAATACAACATCACTCCGAATATGGATGCACTGGCACGTGATGGTGCTGCGTTTACCAGACACTTTGTGGTTGCAAACTGGACGCGTCCTTCAACCATTGCTATGCTTTCTTCGGTGTATGGCTGGGCAACGGGTGTTAATATTTATTACTTTCAGGTATCACAGCAGGAAAAGAAATATTTTTATACGCAAAGCGGTGTGGTGCCACTGCCGGTACTTTTTGGTAAGCACGGATATGTTACGCGTTCTATTGGCAACAACGCATTTATTCTGGATCATTCAGGCATTGGCGTTGACTTAGGATTTGATGATATGTCCGAGTACGAGCGTCAGTGGGAAGATACTATGGATATTGCCAATGAGGTAATTCAATGGGTAACTACCAATAAAGATAAGCCATTCTTCCTTTTCGTTAATTTCAATGCTCCGCACAATGCCTATATTCCACCCCCGCAGTATTTAGAGCTACTTAGGAAATCAATCAAGAATGTGCATCCATGGTTCAGGCGATATTTAGGGGAAGTGGCTTACACTGATGATTATATTGGCAGAGTGGTGTCAGCGTTGAAGAAGCTAAACCTGTATAACAACACCATTATCGTAGTAACCACCGATCATGGTGAGGTGTTTAACAGCAAACATGAACATTCCCCATACACTGACAAAAAGTCAATTTTTACGCATGGGCAGACAATGTATGACGAAGAATTACATGTGCCATTAATCATCAAGCTGCCAAAAAATATCTTCAAAGGTTCTGCGATAGTACCGTATCAGGTGCGCAATATTGATATAGCGCCAACGGTGTGTGAATTAAGCGGTATACCTGTACCCGATAGTTATCAAGGAAAAACTCTCATGAGTTTCATTGCAGGAAATGAGATGCAGGATAGGTCTTTATACAGTGAAGGTAGGTTGATGTATGCTGTAAGGATTGATAACTTCAAGTATGTTGAAAAATTTTACGGATTTGGGGTTAAACCGCATCACTGGGGTGGGGCTCAGGTTGATGAGTATTATGAATTATACAATTTGAACCAGGATCCTGATGAGCTACATAATATTGTGGCTGTTGATACAAAAAAAGCATTTGAAATGCAGCAGCAATTGTATGCACTGCGGTTCAAGCAGCCTGAGAATATTCTGTATGCTAAAAGGGATGTAAAGGGCAGCATCAGTGTCCGTGAAGGATTTTTTTATACAGTGGAGTCCAGTGGACAGGTGAAAAAAATTTCAAGGCAACAGTATGCATTCACCCTTAAGAAGGGGGAAAGCATTATTTTTTCTACTATTCCAGCACGCACTGCCTGTTATATCCAGACTGATGGCAGAGCAGTGCTATGGGGATACAGTGGCACTGCTCTTCCTGAAACTAGCGGAATGTATGTCTTTGATACAACCCAGCCTCTGTTACAGAAAATGCCTGATGATGCAGCTTTACGTCTATTCCCTGATGAACTCATTGTGTGGAGTAAACCACAGAAAGGTGGCATACAGAAGGTTTCCGAAAATGTAGCCATTTCAGATGAAATGAACACGCTGCTCAAACAGTGGGGATATATTCAAAACGGTGGTGCGCGCTAAGTTTACCGTACTATATCCTGTATCCATTCTACTGTTTGCCCTAATATAGTTATGCAATCAAATCGCAGTGTGTAGTGTTTACTATTGTATTGTGAATTTTGAATCAGGAAATAGGTAGCCACTGCGCGTAGAGCTTTTTTCTTTTTATGGGTGATAGCGTATGATGGATTACCATATGCTAATGTATGGCGGGTTTTAACCTCAAAGAACACAAGCAATGTATCCTTTATGCCAATGATGTCAATTTCACCATAACGTCCGTAGCGGAAATTCTGTTCAATAACGGTAAATCCCTGTTTCTCTATAAAATCTTTTGCAAGGGTTTCTCCCTCAGTGCCAAATTGGTGGTTATTCATTGGAGTACTCCGCTATATAGTGAGTTTATGTATCAGACTATAGTACTTCAAAAAGATTTACGCCAATTTCGGCTTCATCAAGTGCCCGTATTATATACAGAGCTTTTTCTTCAAGAAGGTTAACGATAATGGTATCGGTAAAACGTTTTTTATTTGAATCAATAATAAGCTTAACAATAGGGCGCAAAGGCTTTTGCGGAATAGAACCAATAACAATTCCTACAGTACCATTGTTAAGCTCAACTATTGAACCAATAGGATATACTGACATCCTTGACAGGAATATACGCAGTATAACCGGGTCAAATTTATTGATTCCACTTGAGAGCAAATTCTTCATTGCCTGATAGAAGAATATCCGTTTACGGTATGCCCTGTTTGCTATCTGAGCTTCGTATGAGTCAGCTATGGCTGCAATACGGGCATATTCATCAATTTGTGTGCCTTTTAGTCCCCGTGGATAGCCTTTGCCATCATATTGTTCATGGTGTTGCAGGCATACAAGGGCACTTTTTTCAGGGATTTTGCCAAGTTGCCGTAGTGCTTTATACCCATGTAAGGGATGCGTCTTTATTTGATTAAACTCATGTTCCGTCAGGTTGGATTGCTTATGCATGATGTATGCGGGTAATTTAATCATACCGGCATCTATAAGCATGGTACCAATTCCCAGTTCACGCAGTTTTAAGGGCGTATATTTCAAAGCCATGCCTATAAGCAGGGAGTAAAATGTGACGTTAACAGAATGAACAACTAAATAATTTTTGCCTTCTTCCAATCCATACAAAAATAAAAAGATATTAGGATAATTCTTCATGATTTCCATTATTTTTGTTAAGGAAACATCAATTTCATCAATAGAAAACTGTTGATCAGCTTTTATGGCATTGTGGACATTTGCAATCGCTTTACATGCATCTTTATGTATTTCTATCAAAGGAACCCGTTGGGTAAGAAGCTTATTATAATCATCAATGATCTTCTTTGCTTCATCGCTTTCAGTCATGGTGGCA
Organism: Spirochaetota bacterium; assembly: GCA_040756435.1. NCBI lineage: Bacteria > Pseudomonadati > Spirochaetota > Spirochaetota bacterium. The sequence continues at coordinate 7,291 of JBFLZD010000079.1, forward strand.
CGGGCAGTAAAAGCCTTGATTTCTTGATCGGTTGAAACTAAAGTTCCCGCAGTTTCAACCTCACTGACTCCCCACCGCATAAGTTTTTTAATATCATCAAGCTTGATGGACACATTGGCAGCAACAAGCATATTGTTACTGTCTATATACACCGGTTTATCAAACCGCATCCCGGGTTTTAATTCATCAACTGGTATTTTTCGCATTTCAGCCATAGTTGTCAAATTTTTATGTTTGCCCCTTATTCACATATTGTTTATGCACTTTATACAGTAAAAAGTGCACTATTTCAATTCAATTTTTTTCTAAAATCGCTGTTTATGCGATAGCAATATGCCAGTACTACTGCAACAGCTTTGTAAAGGCTTTCAGGTATATATGAACCGGCTTCCAGGGATGAAAGTACTGCTGCTAAATCTTTGTCCTGATAAATAGGTATATTATACTCTTGTGCTTTGTCAAGAATACTTTTTGCAAGTTTTCCTTTCCCTTTAGCAATGACTTTGGGAATGTGTTCTTCTACTGAGTACTGCAGTGCTACCGCAATGTCTTCCATTATGGACTTACCTATACCGAAAAATCAATACTATATTGTATATACATATTATTAATTAATGCAATAATTTTTTCTTCCCAATCGCTTCGCTGTATACAATGACAGGCTGCCTTTTTGCCGGTTTGTTCATGTATACTGCGTGCTATAATAGGGCATTGCTGATGTAACTGGTTGAAGGCAACTTCATTAAAACAGTATATGGTAGCAGCTATTGCATCCTTTTGGGTTATCATAATATTCAATTTTCCTAAATGTGAAAATGTCACATCAATACATACATAATTATCATCGGAAAGAACATACGCATCACTGAATGAATTGCCATCATACAATGGCACTGTAAACAAATTTCCGGAACTATCGCTCAGGTATTGAATAAGGCTTTCAATATCATCTTTTGACATCATTGACATAAGGCTTTCAATTTCTTCATCGTGAAGCTCAAAATCTCGTAATGAGCTATCACCAATATTTTGTAATATATGCATAGTTAAACTTATACCAGTGTCTTTAGATAAAGTGTAACAAAATTTTTGCAAAAGCTTTTCCGGTACACCTTTTTGCAACAAACGTTGCAAAAGCGGAGCAATCACTGTAAATGTATATTCGCGATTACCATGTGTATCAAACAGTGCCTTGTGTAGTGAAAATACCGTCAGCGAATCTGCCATATTCAGGTTTTTCATAAATAAAGCATAGTTTGAAGGTGTTGCACACAGTATATCAGTTTTACCTAAAGCTTTAGGTTCAACCAGTGAAAAGATAAAACGGTTACCTGCTATTTTATCAAATTTTAAAAGTATATGGTTGGATTGTGGAAGTCCTTTTGCAAAACGTGTTTCAAAAGTCTGGTTTCCCACACGCACCATAGCGGTGGATGCAGTTAAACGTTTGGTGATGGTTCCTACAACTACTTGACCGCTTTTCAGTGTAATAGGTGATGATTGTGTTCGGTGCGCGCTAACAATGTTGTCTGTAATTTTCATGGAAATAGCGATAGTTCATAGAATAAACTTGCAACTGGTTCATAGGTCTTTCGGTGCACAGGCGATGGTCCGTATTTTTTTATGGCATTTAAATGCTTTGTAGTTGCATACCCTTTATGCTGTGCAAATCCATATTGCGGATACTGTGCATTGATTGTCATCATATATTCATCACGGGTTACCTTGGCAATAATTGATGCTGATGCAATGGAAAGTGACAGACAATCTCCTTTGATAATGGACTTATAGGGCAGCGATAGTTGAAATGAAAAATTGCCATCAAGAAGCACTATATGTGGTGTATGCAAACATTTTTGTAAAAGCGTGGCGATGGCAAAGTAGGTAGCTCCGTTTATATTCTTTTGGTCAATAATTTCAGGCGGTACAAGAAGGCAATCCCACCACAAACAATATTGTGTAATTATATTTTTAGCTTGTATGCGTTTTTTATGGGAAAGCTTTTTTGAATCATTTATACAACGAAGGATTTCTTGTGGGGGATTGTTAAAGATTTCAACAGGATAGATAACCATAGAAACAGAAAGAGGCCCTGCTAAAGAGCCCCTTCCTGCTTCATCTATGCCAGCAATGATGTTATAGCCTTTTGTACATTCTTCCTGTTCTATTGCAAAATCAGGTTTTGCAACCATACATTATGCATTTGGTTCTGTGTTTTCTGAATTGTCAACAACCTCGTGTGTTGCAGGTGTTTCAATGGCTTTTTTACGGGAACGAACTTCTTTAAGCTTTGCTGATTTACCGGTTCGCTCACGGAGAAAATAGAGTTTGGCTCTCCGTTTTTTGCCCTTTCTGACCACAGTAATTTTTTCAATTCGTGGGGAATGCAATGGGAATATCCTTTCTACGCCTACATCATAAGATATACGCCTCACTGTGAAGGTTTTGCTAATGCCTTTATTGTCAATAGCAATAACGATGCCTTCATATACCTGGATTCGCTCTTTGTCCCCTTCAATTATCCTGTAGTGGACTTTAACGGTATCGCCCACCTCAAAGTTTACATCACGGTAACTTTTACTGAATTCATTTTGTACTAACTGTATTGCTTTCATTGTTCTACCTCGTCCTTTTTTGCTTTATACAATCTATACAGATCAGGCCTTACTGCCTTAGTCTTTTCAATACTTTTTTCAAGGCGCCATTGCCTAATTTTCTCATGATTACCACTTATCAGTATATCCGGTACCGCCATCCCGTCAATTTCACGCGGGCGTGTATACTGCGGATATTCTAAAAGATAATTTTCAAAGCTTTCCTCAACCAGTGACTGCGGATTTGACATAAATCCCGGTATATATCGGCATAATGCATCAATAATGGTTAATGTTGCATACTCGCCGCCTGAAAGAACATAGTCGCCAACAGATATTTCATAATCAACAAAACGGTCAATCACCCGCTGGTCTATGCCTTCGTACTGGCCACATATAAAACAGTAACTATCGTACATAAAAAGCTTTTTTACAAGCTCTTGTGTCAGCAAAACTCCTGATGGTGACGGGTAAATAACTGTTGAGTCATCTTTATGCAATTCAATGGCTTTGAATAGTGGTCCTGGCATAAGCACCATGCCACTTCCGCCCCCATACGGGTAATCATCACATTGACGGTATTGACCTTCGCCCCACTGTCGCAGGTTTATTATTTCAAAGCGGCACAACCCTTTTTCTACTGCTTTTCCCATAAGCCCGGTTTGCAGGGGGCTTTCAAAAAATTCCGGAAACAGCGTAATAATTTTAAAGATCTTCACTCAATAAGCCCTTCAATAGGGGAAATCTCAAGAATATGTTCATGCAGTCGATGGGTGCTTACCATACTTTCAACAAACGGTATAAGGTATTCTTTGCCTTCGGGTGTTTTTAGTACCAGCGTATCAGCTGCACCGGTCTGGATAATATCAATTACCCGTGCAAAGATTTCATTATTATAATAAACCTGACAGCCAATGATTGCTGAATAATGAAAACTGTTGTCTTCACGTGTTACTTCAGTATCACAAGCATCTATGAATATCTCGCATCCCTTAATTGCATTTGCAGAAGTTACATCCTGTATGCCTTCTAAATACATGTATCCAGTACGTTTTGCTGCAAAGGTAAAACCTGTTATGGTAAAAGCTTTGTAATGTCCACGTATGTTCACATACACCGGGACATCACCAGAAAATCGCTCAGGGAAATCGGTAATTATATGAACTTTAAGGCATCCATCCAATCCATGGATGCCGGAGATGACTCCAATACGAAAATATTCTTTACTGCTCAATCAAGTATTTCCAGAACTATCCTTTTACCTGTTTTTGTGGCTGATGCATTTAATATAGTTCGAATTGCACGCGCAATTCTTCCATGCTTGCCAATAACTTTTCCAATGTCTTCTTTGGTGACCTTTAATTCAAGAATAGTAGATTTTTCGCCTTCTATCTCCCTTATTTCAACTTTATCGGGATGATCAACGAGAGATTTAACCATGTACTCCACAAGTTCCTTGTAATTCATCGTTATCGCCTCCACCTGTAAGATTGGAATAAGCCTTTATATACCGGCTTTTTTTAGTAATTTTGCGATAGTTTCTGTGGGCTGAGCGCCTTTTTTCAGCCACTCTGCAACTTTTTCCCTGTCAACTACAAACTGCTCACCTTTCACTATGGGTTGATAATGCCCCAAGCTTTCAATAACTGCACCATCACGACGTTTTCGTGAATCAACCACCACTACCTTATAGAATGGTTTTTTCTTGGTTCCAGCGCGTTGCAATCGAATCTTAACCACGTATCTACCTCCTGAAATAATTAGTGGATGATTATTTTTGATAAGTATTTTTTGTCAATACAAAATATAATACACCGTATTACATAAATCAAGGATAAACTAAAACATTTTAAAAAGTAATATAAAAAAACCAGTAATAATTCCTTAAAAAATTTCATAATGAATAATAGTATACACCCCCGCC
>JBFLZD010000080.1 GCA_040756435.1 Spirochaetota bacterium
TTATTGGATCTAAATAATGATATTGATTTAAAAAACATGGAAGATGAGTTGTTTGCTAAGATTGATGAAATTTTAAATAAAAAAGAAGAAAAAGAGGTTCATATAATTTCTGATATTAGATTACTACAATTTTACAAAGAAAGTATTAAAATTATTGATTGTATTGATAAAATAATCCTTAATTTTATTAATAATAAAAAAATATCTGATATTTTTGAATTGTTACAATCGAAAGGTGAATATAATATTTTATATAATAATTATTCTAATATTTTACTAATAAGAAAATTAACAAATAAAATAAGAGAAAATTTTAATTATTATAAATATGAAAATAAATCAGAAAAGAAATCAAAGGATAAAATTAATTTTAACAGAACTAATGAGAAAGTATTTGAAATGCCAATATTAAAAGTTCTAATTGAAATGGGGGGTAAAGCAGAAGCGGGAGTAGTTTTAGATAAAGTTTATGAAATTGTTAAGCCTATTCTTAATGAAGTTGACTATGAAGTTTTGGATAACTCTCGTAATGAAGTTAGGTGGCGGAATACAGCCAAGTGGTGTAGAAAGAATTTAATTATAAAAGGTTTTATGTCAAATAATACAAAAAGAGGGATTTGGGAAATAACCGAAGAAGGAAAGAAGTATTTTATTGAACATGTTGGAGAGTATAATAAACAAAAATAAATATTAGATTATGTAAAATAATCTTACAAAGCTTGACAAAAATTATTTCATTTTATGAAATCTATTCTATAATTCTTAAAATACTGCAGATAATCTCGAATTGTTTTCCTGTCTAAACTCTTTGCCTGACTGATATGGTTTATCGGCTGCCCGCTGTGCCAGCGTCGAAAAACTTCATATATCTTCTCTTTAGTTATCACCTTGTACCCCATTTATTAGGCTCCTTATGGGGACCTCTAAAAACCGCTTTCATCATTATAAATGCAATAAAAAGAAAGCGGTTTTATCCTCTATATTGTGCCCTCAAGGGAACATCCAAAAAAATAGTTTTTAGAAGTTCCCTTATTTTTTAAAAATATAGGTGCCATTATTGATTTTATACTTGCGGTGTGAAGAGTTTTTGGGGAATATAAATGGCCCTAATTGCTGTAAAACTGGGGAATACTAATGGCCCTGAAGCCTAAAAAGTGGGGAATTTTCGTGGTCCTCGACAAATTTGATATAAAAATAGAAATTTTAAAAAAATTAAAGATAGTAAAAACACAATAATAAATTTTGAAAAAAATTCTAAAACAAAATTTTTTCTTGATTTTTTATTAATATCTATGTATTATAATACATAATTTTATAAAGTTTTATGTATTATAATATAAGAACTATTAAAAATGCTGCGAGATATTATAATAACACAGAAGCGTGAACTTGAATCAAAGTTTTTAGAAAGATATGTAGAAAGAAACATTGATTATAGCTTGTTTAATAATGACTTGATAAAAGTAATTATTGGTCCTCGTAGAGCTGGTAAATCATTTTTGGGTATTCATTATTTGAAAAATACAAATAATTTTGGATACCTCAATTTTGATGATGAACGTATACTTGAAATTAAAAATTATGACGAAATAATAACTAATATTGATGCAATTTATGGAAACCCTAAAACACTGCTCTTTGATGAAATTCAAAATTTACCTAATTGGGAATTATTTGTAAATAGACTCCACAGAAATGGAAGAAATTTAATTGTAACTGGTAGTAACTCAAAGATGTTAAGCAAAGAGCTTGCTACCCATTTAACAGGCAGGCATATACCGGTAATTGTGTTTCCGTTTTCTTTTGCAGAATTTATAATGATGGATAGAATTGAATTTACTGAAACTGAAAAAAATACTAAGTTATATGATTATTTACAATATGGAGGTTTTCCCGAACCGCTTATAAAAAGGATTGATGTAAAAAATTATTTATCTATATTATTTAATGCAATTTTATATAAAGATATTATTAGCCGTTACTCCATACGCTATCCCGCTCAATTAGATGTAGTAGCTAGCTATCTAATATCAAATATTGCCAAAGAATATTCTTATAATACGTTATCCAAGATAACAAAGATAAATAATATCCGCACAATTGAAAAATATATTAATTATTTAGAGGAAGCATTTATATTTTTCAAAGTTAACAGATTTTCATTTAAACTAAAAGAACAGCTAACCTATAATAAAAAAATCTACTGTATTGATAATGGGCTAATATATTCTAAGGCAATTAGCTATACAAAAAACAGGGGTCAATTATTAGAAAATGTAGTTGCGATAGTTCTGAAGAAACAGGAGTTAAATGGGAAACTTAGATTTTATTTCTGGAAAAATCAACAGGGGGAGGAGGTTGATTTTGTAGTTCAACAAGGTAATACAATTGGATGGCTCATTCAAGTTTGCTACGATATAACAAATCTGGAAACATTAGAGCGAGAAAAACGCTCATTATTAAAAGCATCTAAAGAATTATCCTGCAATAATGTTATTATACTCAACTGTGAAGTAGAAAAAGAAGAAATATTCCAGTGGTATGGGAACAGGGTTACCATTAGATTTATTCCATTGTGGAAATGGCTGATTAAATTTGGTTGAAAAGCTCATTGTATTATTACAATGTATTGTTGCATGAAAATGGAATAGTGCCCAGCATGTGTTTAAATGAACCGTAAAATATTGTATTTTTTGCCCCTATTCACCACACAAAAAACTTCTTGCATATATTTTATGTGTGTATTTACATTGTAATGTAATGGCATAGATAGTATTGCAGCATAAAAATTAATTCTGTAGGAGTATTACTATGACAATTATAACAGACGTGCATGCACGCGAAATTTTAGATTCACGGGGCAATCCTACAATCGAAGTTGATGTTGAACTTTCGTCAGGGATTGTTGGCAGGTTTGCAGTGCCATCGGGTGCATCAACTGGTGAAAATGAAGCCATAGAATTAAGGGATGGCGATAAATCCCGCTACAATGGCAAGGGAGTATTAAAAGCTGTGCAGAATGTCAATGAGATTATATCCGGTGCTATAGTGGAAATGGATGCAATGCGTCAGATAGAAATAGACAAAACGCTGATTGACCTTGACGGCACACCCAATAAGGCAAAATTGGGTGCAAATGCAATCTTAGGTGTGTCAATGGCCTGTGCCAAGGCAGTTGCCGAAACCTTTGGCATGCCACTGTATCAGTATATTGGTGGTGTAGGAGCGTGTGAGCTGCCTGTGCCAATGATGAATATCTTAAATGGTGGAAAGCATGCCGACAACAACGTGGATATACAGGAATTTATGATAGTGCCCGTTGGGGCAGATAGCTTCAGAGAAGCTTTACGTATGGGAGTGGAAACATTCCACGCTTTGAAAAAAGTACTATCAAAGAAAGGCTATAACACCGCAGTAGGTGATGAAGGTGGATTTGCACCAAATTTAAAATCCAATGCTGAAGCTTTTGAGGTAATCCTTGAAGCAATTAAAGAAGCTGGTTTTAAGGCAGGGCAGGATATATATTTAGCAATAGACTCGGCTGCAAGTGAGTTCTACAAAAATGGTAAATATAATTTGGCAGCAGAAGCAAAACCGGAAAAGACCTCTGAAGAGATGGTTCAGGTTTATGTAGACTGGATAAGCAAATATCCTATTATATCAATTGAGGACGGCATGTCCGAAGAGGATTGGGATGGCTGGAAGCTATTGACCGATAAGTGCAAAGACAAGGTACAGCTTGTGGGTGATGATATATTTGTCACAAATACATCAATATTTAAAAAAGGTATTGAAAAGGGAATAGCCAATTCCATATTGATTAAATTAAATCAGATAGGCACTTTAACCGAAACTATCGAAGCTATTGAAATGGCAAAACGTGCAGGGTATACCGCTGTTGTATCGCACCGTTCTGGCGAAACAGAAGACCCGTCAATAGCTGATTTAGCTGTAGCCATGAATACTGGGTTTATTAAAACTGGCTCAGCATCGCGTACCGACCGCCTTGCAAAATACAATCAGCTATTGCGAATTGAAGAGCAGTTAGGTGCTGCAGCAAAATTTAATGGCAAAAAGGTGTTTTATTCAATTGGCAAACCGTAATAATAAGTTTACATTGTTTTTAATTGCATTCATCCTCTTCAGTGTGTATTGCTTTGTATTTAGTGAAAGTGGCGTACTGGAGAGGATGAAGCTTAAAAAAGAGATAGCATATATACAACATCAGATTATACAGAAGCAATCTGAAATTAAAAAGTTCAGGGAATTAACCAGCCATGGTAATCCTGACAATCTGTTATTGAAGGAAAGTATTAATGCAGGGTATATCCCTCAGGGTGCAAAAGTATTTGAGTTTCAGGACAAAAAGGAAGAGCCTCCTCACATACAAACCTCACAGCTACCGGGCACAGAAAAATTAACACAGTATATACAATATGGTAGAATTTTATGGGTAATATTTTCTGTGTTGATTATTACCGGGATGTTGCTATATTATAGAAACAGAAATCCATTATAGTTATTGAAAAAATATGATACCTCACATGTACATGCTTACTCAACGGGATGAGCAGGTTTTACGCTGGCAGCTTAAAGGTACCACTGATGCTGTTGCGGGCATATTTGAAAAGTGCGATTACGGCTTCCCGCAGATTGTACTGTTATCCCCCCAGGCTGGTGGCATGGTTGATTATCAGTCATTGTCCAATATAGTATGGCTGACATGCCCATATCTGAATGATGAGATACATGAGCTTGAAAATAAAGGGTATATTGCAAAGATTGAAACATTCGTTAACTCGGATGAAGAATTAAAACGAGAGATGCTGAAAGCACATTCACATTTTTATTTTTTCAGAAAAAGCGTATATGAAAAATATATAAAAAAAGAAATTGAAGAGGAATACTTAAATGTCATGAAACGAGGCATAGGGGGGTTACAGGAGCCTGTACATTTAAAATGCTTGCATTTACACTATGCACATTATAGAATATGTGAAAGCAATATAGCAGGAAGGATTGTGTATCATTTATTACAGCAAAAGGTAAATTGCGATGATGCAATTTGTAGAGTCGCCTTACAAAAATGATGATGTAATAGTAATACGGAAGCTCAAAAAAGATGGCAGTGTGGATACTGAAATTATCCAAAGAATTATTGATATTTTACATAAAAATGGCCTTGTTATACTCCCTGTTGACTCCCAGTATGAAATAGTTGGTGTTGCAAACACAACAGTTGAGAATAAATTAAAAACAATTATCAAATCCAGAACCAAAAAATTTGTACGCCTGATAGCTTCATTCAAAATGCTGGAATCCCTTGCAACGGTAACCAAATTTCAATATGATTTTCTGCACAGGATATGGCCTGGTGAGGTAACAGCAATTGTGCCACGGAAAGAGGATAACTCACAGGAAATTGCATTGCGTTTTCCTAAAACAAAGTTTGTTCAGGAAATAATTGAAACAGTGGGTCAGCCTCTCTTTGCCACAAATATTCTCAGGGTAACAAAAGGCTCAAATAAGCACTCTGATATTATTCGCATTTTTGGGAAAAAAGTTGATGCCATTGTTATCATAGAAGAGTTATGCAAACGTCACCCAAAGCCAACACTTATAAGCCTATTTAATGGCAAACTCAAGATAGTGCGGGAAGGAAAAATATCTTCTGAGGAAATTCAGTCATACTATTATTTAGGAAGCTGCGATGAGGAAGTATAATTGCGTCTATTTGTTTATATCAATGTGTTTAAGATATATATGACTATCGCCAAATAACCTGACCCTCCCATACAACGGCAGTGAATACCCCTCAGGCGCTTTTGCCATCCGCTGCAGAATATTGCTCCGTGCACCTAATTTTCTTCCAATGGTATCATAAAAGTAGCCATAGGTGGTATTGTGGTAATTGATAAGCAATACTGTGGTTGAAGGTTGTTCGTCTAACCGAAGAGGATCACGGATGGTAATTGTGGTGTTATTCAATATTGCCTGATAGTAATTTTGTGAAAGGGGCTTAATGTCTAGTATATCACTGGTATCCAATAACTGATAACTATCAAAAAGAACAACAAACCACATGGCATTGCGTTTAAAGGTAATCCATTTGTATGTGCAATTGTTGACGTCATCTTCCACAAATTTTTTAGTGGACACAAGCTCATCATACAAAGCTTTCTTTTGAGTAAGCTTGGGGAAATGTTTCTGTTGCTCTTCCTGCAGTTCTAGAATCTTTGAATGAATATAATACAGTGCGGATAGCTGAATTTCAGTGTTTGTCACCTCTTGATATTTATCAATAAGCGATTTTAATTTAAGGCAGTAGTTGTATCCTCCCAAAGATGTAAAATGCGAATACACTTTCAATAGTAGGTTAATTTCATTTTCAAGCTGTTCAAAACATTCTTTGACTGAAATGTGTTCCTTTTCAAGTTTTAAGATAAGCTTTTCAATCTTCTTGTGGATTTCGTTAATATATTGGATATTGTTTTCTACATATGATCTATATGCCAGTTGTTCACTGTTTGTACGTTTTGTATCCATACAGGTTTATGTGTTTCCGGATTTTTTCTGCATTTCTTCATACTTCTGTTTAAACAGTTGCCCAAAAGCTGAAGAACCCTGACTGGTAGTGGATGCAATGAATTTTTCATACGACTGCCGCTCTTCAATTTCCTGTGCTTTTTTTTCTGAAGCAATACATTTTCTGTCATCGGCATTGACAGTAGTTACCACAACCTTGATGAAAGCACCCGCCTGATATGACTTTGCTATATCAGCATTGCGGTCAATGGCACACTGCTCTTTAGGAACAAACGCACGCACCTGATTTGGCAGAACCACAACAAGGCCTTTTGCTGTAATTTCTTCAATGCTGGCTGTTTGTATGGAATCACGCAGCGATTCATTGACTGTAAGCCAGGGATTTTCTTCACTGGTGATAAGTTCCAGGGTAATTTTTTTACTTGATTGGTCAATATCAATGATTTTTACCTGTACACTATCGCCCTCATTACATACTTCACGGGGGTCATGGAGCTTTTTAACATAGCTCATGCGTGAAAGCGGAATAAACCCTTCAAGGCCATTATCAAGCTCAACAAATGCACCATTTTTTATTATTTTGGCGATAGTTCCTGTATAAGTGTTCCCAATCTGATACTGACTGATGTAATGCCAGGGCTCAGGCAGTGTTTGTTTTATGCTCAATGTTATTTTGACTTTATTCCAGTCTAACTCAAGTATCTTTGCAGTGATAGTCTGTCCTGATTCATATAGATTTATATTTGGTTTACGGCTATGCGATAGTTCGCTTTTTGGTACAAAGGCATCAAGTGACTGTACCGATACTAAAAGGCCTGCATCCAGTACTTGCACCACGGTAGCTTCTACCACATCGCCAATGTGTAATTGTTTTTTTAGCTTTTCTATGGCTTCTTCTTTGATTTTATCAAGCAGAGACCTTCGTGACAGGATAATGTTTTTTCCCTGCTGTTCATAGCGCATAATTGCAAAGTCAAAACTTTTATTCAGGTAACTATCGCTTTCCTGAATCTTTGTGTCAATTTGTGATAGGGGGCAAAATGCCTGAATACCACCGATGGAAACAATAAAGCCACCATTGGTTGTTTGTTTGACAGTTCCATGTACGGGTAACTGATTTTTATACGCTATATGCAGAAGATCGGGCGAAACCACACCTTTACCAATCCGCGATGTCAGGACTATTTCACCACGTTTGATTGCTGCAACATACGCTGTAATGGTATCGCCAACTTTTATGGTGCGGTTCCCTTTGTCATCGGTGAATTCCTGTGTATCAATGATAGCTTCACTCTTGGATTGGATGTCTACAAAGATGCTGTCACCGGTGATGAGAATAACTTTGCCTGTGACGGTATCGCCAACTTCAAAGTTATCGGATTTGATGAACGATTGTTCCAGTAATTCAGAAAAGTTTTCTTCATTGAAATTTGTTTGTGACATGAATTTAACCTGTTGCATTAGTAAAATATCAGTGATGCTTTGTACACTATTTAATGAAGCAAAAATTGTCAATATTGTTTTTTTCAGAGCATCTACTTTTCATATTTTTTCTGTCACTGACAGAAAAGCGCCTGCGCTGAGTTTGTCGAAGTGAGGTAATCCAGGGTTAACGGCAAAATCATTTGTAATTTGCACACCTCAGGATGATTTGCTCCACACTGTCATTCCGGGCTTGATCCGGAATCTCTTGTTTACACCAATGAGATCCTGAATCACGTTCGGGATGACTCATTGTAGTGACGTTGTGAATCACGTTCGGGATGGCTTAGTGTATTGCCGTCATTCCGGGCTTGATCCGGAATCTTTCAACGTTTTGTAATGATATCCTGAATCAATCCTGTAATAAATTTAGGGCAAGGGTAAGGGTGACATGTTGGGGATAGTACTCTAATTAATTTTATTAACAAAATTGTTAGTAACTATCGATAATTAGATAAGTAAAAGCAGGTATAACAAATTTTTGTTTAAATTTTTACAATATGCTATACAATACGTAGTAAATTTCCTTAATTACCTATAATCGGAGGATATAAATGCGTAAAGACTATTTAATTATATTAATGATTATTGTATCCATGCAATTTACCGGGGGTGTATTTTCACAGGAACCAAAAAAAGACACGTTAGAATCTGAAATGCTTGTAAATGAAGGAAAACAGCTTGATCAGCAGATTCTTACATTTTGTAAAAGAATAGAGGACACTGTAGCCAAATATAAGTTAATGTCTATCAAGGATATCAGGTTGCTTCCATTCCAGGTATCATACTCACAGGGTAATGATTACATCTATCTGGAAAAACATTTTTTTGTGAAGGATGATCTGGTACCAAATAAAATAAAAATTAAAAAATTAAAATCCATTAAGATTTATACAAACGGAACAACCGTAAATAAACTGGAATCAATCATCCGCGAGGAAAATTATTATGAAAATGCAATTTCTGAAGTAAAAATTATTGATCCAACTCCTACCGCATTGGGCACAGATGACATTGTATTTTCATATATAAGAGAAAATAAAGTGATATTAACTGATAAAAGGCTATCTGAAGTAAAAAATTCAACTGCATTCCCAATACAAAATCAGCTTAAGCGAGAATTCTATATCCCACATTTGATGTATTTTTATGATGTACTTTTGAACATAGCTGAGACCTATTATAAAGGCATGAAAGATGTTGACAGCACCATGACCGAATTCTTGAAGGATTCCACAAAGTATTACTAATAAAAAAATAAAGGGGTGTCCCACAAGACATCCCTTTAAAATGACTTTTGTCCTCACGTCATTGCGAGCACCACTGTTTGTTTTGGAACACCCCCTTTTAATTTTATGCTATTTGCTCACGTTTTTTCCTTTCCATTTCACGTACTTCTTTTCGTAAAATCTTTCCTATTGCGCTTTTAGGCAATGCATCAATAAATTCTATTTCTCTGGGGACCTTATACGGAGCAAGCTTTTCCTTGCAATAAGCAATGATTTCTTCTTTTGTCAAATGCTCACCTGGTTTTACTACCACAAATGCTTTTGGAGCCTCACCTCTATAGGCATCAGGTACACCAATGGTACATGCTTCAAGTATCCTGGGATGCTGGAATAGAATTTCATCAATCTCTAATGGGAAGATATTGTATCCACTGGAAATAATCATATCCTTTTTTCGGTCAACTATAGTAAGGTAGCCATCTTCGTCAATGGTTCCAATATCACCAGTATACAGCCATCCATCTTTTAAAACAGCGGCTGTCTCTTCTGGCTTTTTATAGTATCCTTTCATTACCTGAGGGCCTTTAAAGCATATTTCACCCGACTGTCCAATTTCCATTTCTTTTGTGCCGGATTCAACATCAACGATTTTGATTTGGGTGTTAGGTAAGGGTATTCCCACGGTGCCCGGTTTTATATTCCCCTTCCATGGCGAACCTGTACCCATTGGTGAAATTTCAGTAAGGCCATAAATATTGATGATATCACCACCGGTTAATTCTTTTAATTGCTTTATGGTTTCAACTGGCAGTGGTGCAGCACCAGCAATAAAGCCTTTAATAAAACGTAAGTCCATTTTCCTGAATTCAGGATTATTCAAAAGGCCTATAAATATTGTAGGAACACCTGGAACAAATGTCGGTTTAAATTTTTTGATCTGTTCAATGATTACACCTGGTTCTGGTCGTGGGATAAGTATATCAGTCCAACCTCCCCATATAGTCATGTTTTGTATTCCTGTAAACCCTGCAGAATGGAAAAATGGGAAAATGCCCATCATACTACCTTCACCTTCTTTTAAATCGTAAAACCAGCTTCTTAATTGCTGTACATTACATGACATATTTGCGTGAGTTAGCATTACGCCTTTGCTTGTCCCAGTTGTTCCTCCGGTATAAAGCAATGTAGCAACATCGTCCCATGATGATTCGTCTTTTACCGGCGTGTCATCATATTGTCTCATCAAATCAAGAAACTGGCTAACATCATTTGAAGGTTTCACTTTACGGTACATTTTCTTTTTTACATATGGAAATAGCTGTTTTAATGGAAATGGGAGATAGTCACTGATATGGCAGGTGATAATATGCCGTATTTTGGTATTGGGCTTAATAGTAAGTATACGTGGTAATAGTAAATCTAAAGTGATAACGATAGTAGCATCAGAATCATCAAGCTGGTACTGCAATTCACGTTCGGTGTACAGCGGATTGTTGAGTGCTGCCACAGCGCCAATCCTCCATGTTGCATAATTGGCAATAACAACCTGAGGAATATTGGGTAACACTAAAGCTACAGTATCACCTTTTTTTGCCCCAAGGGCTCTGAGCGCCTTTGCAAACCTGTTTACCATCCTGTCAAGTGTAGCATAACTTATTTTTTTGCCCATAAAGATTAGTGCAATATTTTCAGCATATTTTTGGGCAGACCTTGCCAATGCCTGGGGCATGGTGGTTTTGTCAAAATCTAATTCACGAGGCACCTGCGCAGGATAATTCTTTTGCCATATTTTTTCTAATGACATGGGAACCTCCGTATACTATTTTTAATTATTACAGGTGTTGTAAAAGAAGTGCGCCAATGATTGGTATCTTTGCATCTTTGCTATAGGAGTTAGGACTTATTGGCTTTGATACAATATTACATTAGTGAGTTGTACGCACATACAGTCAGAGGCTTAATTTCTTGTTAAAACAATTTGCTGCTTCCTAACCCCTGGGGTTATAAAAAGATAGGTAGATACATAACACTGTTATGTTAAATTACATGTATTGTTTTGTCAAGCAAAAATTATTATTTAGTAACTATCTCCAATAACCGTATAAGCCCAAAAATGATAGTTATTGCAACAAGAATTATTGTTAACCTACCTGACCATTTGTGAATGGGTTTTACCTTTTGTATTCCTTTTGTTATCAAATAACCAAGAATAGGAGTGATAA
>JBFLZD010000081.1 GCA_040756435.1 Spirochaetota bacterium
CCTTCGGCGGCGGGGGTGTACACTAGTATTCATTATGAAATTTTTTAAGGAATTATTACTGGGCGTGTTATATTTTTATTATGAGTAAAAGAAAAATTTTTTTAATTGGTATTTTTCTTTTTGTATTTGGGTGTGCAAGTACATCTATACCTGTTACAAAAACATATGAAGATGCTGCAGATGTTTTAGCCAATCAATTAAAGCCACAGCTACAGGAATTATCAACTCAAAAGAATATAAAAATAGCCATACTTCCGTTTGGAGGTCCAAAAGGCAAACCAACACCTTTTGGTAAAAAAATGGCAACGTTATTGCAGTCAAAGTTATTTTCACAAAGATGGGATTTAATTGAACGTGATCAAATAGACAAAATAATAAATGAAAAAAATTTATCTGCAACTGGTGTCGTGGAAGATAACGATTATATTAATACAGGTTCAATAGCTGGAGCTGATTTTATCATTATGGGAACAACCTATTATGGAAAAAAGGCGTTAATAACAACAAAGATTATCAATGTGCATAATGGTTCAATTGAGGGCATTGCACAGGTATATCTAATGTTTCCAAAATGAAAATAAAGGAGGTTGTATGCCAACTTTAAAAATTACAGCCCATGGCAATCCCGTAACACTTGAAGGCGAGATGCCGTCAGTTGGTGATAAAGCGCTGGATTTTACAGTACTTGATATTAATTTTGCTCCTGTTTCACTGTTAAGCTTTAAAGGTAAAATTGTTATAATCAGTGCTGTACCTTCACTTGACACCTCAGTGTGTCAGTTACAGACAACGCGATTCAATAAGGAAGCAGCTTCATTAGATGCAGTGGTTCTGACCATAAGCATGGATTTACCATTTGCTCAGAAGCGCTTTTGTGAATCCTTCAATATAAATAATATTAAAACCTTATCAGACTTCAAAGATAAAAGTTTCAGTTTGAGTTATGGTGTGTATATACGGGAATTGGGATTAATTGCCCGTTCTGTGTGGATCATTGACAAAGCAGGTACCATTGCGTATCGTCAGATTGTGCCTGATATCACTCAGGAACCAGATTATGATGATGTATTGAAAGCTGCCAGAGCGTTGGGAGCATAAATGAATTTAAAAACGAAAGGGGCTCTGTCAAGAACCCCTTTCTTTGTTTATCTATGGCACTAATGTCATTATGAATTTTGCATTACGCTGTATTATTTCACTGTCAATGTAATCATTGTGGTACTTCATGCCAACATACAACGGTGTTTGATCGCAATAGTAGGGGCTGGCAGTGTGGCCACTGGTGCCAGTGGGAATAACCGTTAATGATTCATTAAGATTGTGCATGGGGAATATGTGCCGCTGTGATGCACCATCAGTTATAACAAATGGATTATTAAGTTTATAGGAATATGGGCATACCGTATGGAAACTTCCACCAACCGGGTATGGCCCGCGATTATATCCAAACAACCAGTCTAAAAGCTTTACTTCACCCAATGGGTGTTTTAATACCAGTTTATGAGCTTTTCCCCATTTCCATTTTTCTGGATTATTACCAAAATCATCCTTAAGCAAATCTACTGCATCTTTTATAGATTTGGCAATTATATCATTAAAAGATTCTTTTTTGGGTGTTGATACATCATCACACCATATTGAACCCTTATTTACACGTATAGTATCAATGAAAAGATTCACCAGAACCCTCTCTTTTGCAAGCTCTTCGTAAAGCTCATCGCCTAACTCATCATGGAAAATGTTATATGAAAGTTTAATGTAGATTGTATCAAATAGTGTAGCAGCACTGCTATCAATTGCAAAGCTACCATCCCAATCTTTGAGCATGGTGTAAATATATTCCAATGATTTTTTCAAGGAACTATCGCCCTCTATTATTTGTAAAAGTAATGGTTTCCATATGGTAGCAAGTTCTGAAACCTGATCAGTTTGGATTGCTTTAAAATCATTAACCGATAATTTGTCTTTTTGTTGTAATAGAGTAGTGATACGGTTATAGCGCCATGGCATTTCAAACCAGTAGCTGATATAATAAGGGTATTGTTCCATGACTGTTTTATTGTTGGCTGAGGCAACAAAACCCTGAGTGGGATTATACATATGGGGTTGTCTTTCAAAAGGCACTATCCCCTTCCAGTCATACTCACTGGTCCAGCCAGGATTGATCATCATGGGATTTCCTTTTCGTATAGGAATGCCAGCAGCGCAATATAGGCCTATGTTACCTGAAGTATCAGCATACACAATATTCTGGCTTACTGAACGAAAGTGACGAATGGCATTGGTGAAATCGTTCCAGTTCTTTGCGCGGTTGAGCATATATACTGTCAGTAACTCATTGCTTGGCTCATTACCCATCCAGCGCATGGATATCACATCATCCATTTTCTTGAAATCAGTAACCACAGGACCACGGTGAGTAAAAAGAATTTCTTTTGTTATTATTTCACCGCCTTTGACTTTAATTTCTTCTTTTACTACAGTGAAATTTTTCCATTGTCCATTATACTGGTATTGCAGTTTGTTAGTGGGATTTACCTTTTCTAAGTAAAAATCCATATCATCAACCATAACGTTGGTCATACCCCAGGCAATGTACTCGTTATGTCCGCATACAATACTTGGTTCACCAGGTATTGCAACACCGGTAACATTGAGTTTCCCTTCAACTACCTGATGCATCTGATACCATATACCAGGTATGAACAAACCTAAGTGCATGTCGTTGGCTAAAATTGGTTTGCCGGTGACACTTTTTTTGCCTGCTACAGCCCAATTATTGCTTGCAAAGAATATGCCAGCGCCAATGTCCTGTATTTTTTGTGTTGCTTGAAGGATTGTGTTCGATAGCTCTGGTAAGCATTTAGCCTTAGCAAATGATGGGTAGATAACATCAGTAATATATTTAACATCTGGCGTTAAAGCCTTTGCATGAGCCTGGTCAACTTTTTTCCATATTTTATACAGTACTGTTTCAGTTGTCCATGGCATGGTAAGATCCCATGCCATATAACCAATTAAATTAACCGAATCTTCAACCTTCCAGTTTTCAGGCTTATATCCTAAAATCTTGAATTCAAGTGGAAGGCTTTCTGCATGAAGTTGTAAGTATTGATTAACGCCATCAGCAAATGCTTGCAGATGTGATATGACAGTTGGGTCTGTATGGGCTATGACATATTTTGATTTTTTTGTTATCTGCAAAGCGCGCATCAATACATCAGTATCCACCATATCCTTCCCAAAAATCTCGGATAACCTGCCAGTGGTAACACGGCGCAGTAAATCCATCTGCCACATTCTGTCCTGTGCCATGACAAAGCCGGTTGCAAGATAAAGGTCATGTTCGTTCTTTGCATAAATGTGGGGTATGCCATATTCATCACGGTAAATTTTTACAGCTTGTGACAGTCCCTTTAATTGCAGCTGTCCTGAATACTGTGGTAGTCCTGATTTGGCAAGATTTTTGACATATAACAATACAGCCACTGCCAGAACCAGTATCAGGATAATCAAACCAATAATTACTTTTTTTCCCCTATTCATTGTTAAACCTCCATTACGTATTTATGTTATTATATAACAAAGCAATATAAAAAGTAAAGAAATTATTTCAAAAGATTATAATGTTGCATATTAGATAAACTATACAAAAATTTTTTATTTGACATCAGCAATAATTCCTTAAAAAATTTCATAATGAATAGAGTGTACACCCCAGGCGCCTTCGGCGGCGGGGGTGTATACTATTTTATATTTTATTCAAATTTCCACATTTAGGAATAATTAGTGATTTGACATTATATTTCAATATGATGTAAATTCAAGAATTGTTCCTATATGCAAAGCAATGTTATTCTTAATAAAAAATGAATGTATTTCTTAGCTATGGTTATTGGCAGTAAGCTTTGTTGATTATAAAATGTTTATAAATAATACTTACTGTATCTATATAAAGTACAACTATATAAACACTATACTCTGGGAGGATACTATATGCAGTTTGAAACAACAACATGCATCAAAAAAGAACATCGAAAGCTATTACATCATTATGCCGACACATTTGATATTCCAGTAACCGATTTTTTAACATCTCTCATACATTATGCTGCATTATGCGAAAAGAAAAAGCCCAAGACTTTTAAGGGCATTCGATACAGGAAACGGAGACAAGGCGAATGGGAACGTATGCACCTGTATGTTCGCTACAACGAATACGAATTTTTGCTGGATATGAAGAAATTGTGGAAGATGAGTGTGGCGCTTTTAATTGAATATTGTATTGAAAATGTATTGGATGAATTTGTAAAAAGGTTACTTAAAGAAGATAATACATATAGTTATCGGTTTACCAGCTATACATTTAGTTTTGAAAAGGTCTTTGGATGTCATAGTTATCAAATAATATGGGGGTTACCACCGGAAATAATGGAAAAAACATAAACTCATCCCCATTTATTTGCAGTAATATAGTAGCATTCTCCCAACACTGAGATTCTGCATTCAAGCAGGGTAAAACGGTGTATGGCAAGATACGATAATAGATGATATATTTTTAAAGGAGGTTTGCATGCATAATCCTGAATTAATCAATAAACACCAAAATATTAAACTTCCAGCAATCAATCAATTAGGAATTCTTGTTACAGATATACATGAAGCTGTTAAAAACTACACACGCATATTAGGAATTGGCCCCTGGTTTAAGTCAAAGACTGTAAAGCATGAAGTATTGTACCGCGGTAAACCGATAACTATTGACGTTGATATCGTTCTTGCGTTTCATAAAGGAATTGAGGTTGAGCTTATAGAGCTTAGAGGCGGCGACGAGTGCATATACACAAATCTTATTGCCACCTCTGGTGGCGGTTTGCACCATGCTGGTTCGCTGGTGTTATCATACAATCAGGGGATGAAACAGGTGCATGAAGCAGGCATTGAGGTTATCCAATCAGGTGTTATCGTAACACAGGGTGGGGCTGTTACGCGTTATGCATATTTAGATACAGTGAAGCAATGCGGTATTATCACTGAACTTATTGAAACAAGGCTGTATGGTATGCCGGTACCACAAAACAGGTTTTTTATGGAAATAGGCTGCCTGACCGGTGATGTGGAAAAAATTAACGGCTAATATATTGAGCGATAGTTCATATTACAAACTTACTGCTACATATAACACAAAAAGTGCAATATACTCCCGCAAAGCTTTCGTGGAATTAGCAAAACTTGAAAATTGTGGCAAAAAGCTATATATGGTATACTGCATATCCAGTTTAGAATCACACAATACGGGTGTAATTGATACATTTGACTTTCCAAAAAGTTTATAAGCACGCGGCATATGATAGGCAGATGTTACCAGGGCAATAGATCTATAATTTTTTCTTTCACATATTTTAATAACATTTAAAGCATTGTCATCAGTATCTCTGCTCTGGCTTTCAATAATGATGTCCTCTTTTTTAACATTTAACCGCTGTAACACAGAGTACATGGTATAACTTTCTTGTATGTTACCACCAGCTGAACCTCCCGATAGTATGATTGGTTTGTGTGTATTGGTATACAAAAGATAACCAGCCAGTAGCCTGTTTACTGAATCCTCTTTAAAATTGCCATTTTCATACACGCCACCTCCCAGGATAACTATGGCATCTATTGTGTTTATATGGTTTAATGTATTTTGTGTACCATTAGTGGTATTAATCTTGTGGGCATGGATACCGGGGACTATCGCCTGTGCCTGTTTTTCTAAATGATAGAATAAAACATCTTTCACCGGTTCAATTGATAGCGAATAGAGTAGCAGCGCACATGATAGCGACAATATGGTAATGCTTTTTCGTTTTACACACACACCAATGATAATAAACACAATGACAAAAATGCCAGGTGGCAGCATTGCACTGGTGATAAGTTTTTTTAAAAAAAACATGATGCCTCTCCCGGTTACTATCGCCCAAAATTATTATATATTCTTTTGATGTAAAGCATTATACTTTAAAATTATTTAGTGATTTTTACAAATTTATTATAGTGATACCTATTTGCAATCTTGATTAGTGTGCATTTTGTTATTATTTTGTGTTAGCATCCGGGATTCTACTTTTCTGATACCAGGATAGCTTTCTAGAATCAGTAGAATGATGTTTACATGGTGATTTCATTGGTATTTGCATTATAAACACTACAAGATGGTGAACAAAAAATTTGATCTAACTATGCTCTTAAAATTTAACATAGCTGTAACATATATGCAGCCTTTTGTATTGAATTACAGGGTGCATGCGCTACATATGGTTCTTACCACTAAACAAGTAAAGAGGGTGTTATGTGTGGAATAGTAGGTATAATAAACACTGACAGAACAAAGATTGATGGCAGTTACATCCGTGAAGCAATTCGTATTCAGAATGAACGAGGAAACGGCCTTGGCGGAGGTTTTGCAGCCTATGGCATTTATCCCGAACATAAAGATAATTATGCTGTCCATATTATGTATCAGGGGGGAAGGCACAGCGACATTATAAAAAAAATTGAAAACTTTTTGGAACAAAAGACAAAAGTCCATCACTCCGAAGAGATTCCCGTATACCCAACAAGCACTATTCCTTCAGGGCCTTACTTTAAACGCTACTTTGTCAATCCATTAAAGGAACAGATTCCTGTGGGTAAAAATGAAGATGATGCCATGGTTGATATCGTTATGTCCATTAACAGGATGGGCGATGCCTATGTTATATCCAGTGGTAAAGATATGGGGGTGTTTAAAGGTGTGGGGTTCCCTGAAGATATTGCTGATTTTTTCCGCATACAGGATTACAAAGGGTACATGTGGATTGCCCATAACCGGTTCCCAACCAATACTCCGGGGTGGTGGGGTGGTGCTCACCCGTTTACCATTCTTGACAAGGCCGTTGTGCACAATGGTGAAATAACCAGTTATGGCACCAATAAACGCTGGTTAGAGATGTTTGGCTACTTTTGTATGCTCCAGACCGACACCGAAGTCATAAGCTATATTTTTGACAAGCTAACCCGAAAAGATGGCCTGAGCATTGAGGATGCCTGTTTTGTGATGGCCCCTTCGTTGTGGGAAGACATCGAATATGAAAATGCAGATAAAAAAATGCTTCTGCGGCAATTATACGGCCAGGCTATTGTGAATGGGCCTTTTGGTATAGTACTCACACATTCGGGCGGGGCGATAGTTCTTAATGACCGAAACAAGCTGCGGCCAGTTGTCTGTGCGCGCGTTGGTTCAACCTACTATGCATCATCTGAGGAATGCAGTATACGGTTACTATCTCCAAAAGTGGATGAACTGTGGTCGCCCAAAGGTGGTGAAGCTGTTATTATTAATATAGCAAAAGAGGAGGCTGCATAATGGCTTCAATGAAGAATAACTGGAAAACCATACCTCCTTTCCACCCTGAGATTGATTATTCACGATGTGACTATAAAAATGGATGTACATTATGTGCGCATGAGTGCTCATGGGGCGAGATTGCGTTAAAACCAGAAAAGTTAGATAATGGCACAGTGGTTTACAAGCCTGTGGCTAACCTTACATCGTGTGGTTCATGTCAACGCTGTGTCAAAATGTGCCCGTATAATGCAATTCATATTGTTAACAGTCCCATGTACACAAGCCACGGTTACTGGACTCCTGATTATGTAGGCAATATCTGGAAACAGGCTTCATCAGAAGGTGGTGTGCTTTTAGTGGGCAATGGTGCAACAGGTCCCCAGCGGCGCTATTTTGACCACCTGATGTTTGATGCCTGCCAGGTTACCAATCCTTCCATAGACCCTTTGCGTGAACCAATGGAAATTCGTACGTATTTGGGCAGGCGTCCTGCACAGTGGGGAGAGGAAACGTTCCCGCTTCTTAAATTAGAAGTCCCCATAATGTTTGGTGCTATGAGTTTTGGTGCATTGAACCTGCGTGTCCATGAAGCCGAAGCAAAAGCAACCAAAGAAATTGGCACGTACTGGAATACTGGTGAGGGCGGATTTCATAAATCATTACGTGAAAAATATGGTGCTAATACTATTGTGCAGGTGGCTTCAGGCCGTTTTGGAGTAAGTGAGGATTATTTAAAATCAGCTGCTGCAGTTGAAATTAAAATAGGGCAGGGTGCAAAGCCAGGAATTGGTGGACACCTGCCAGGCGAAAAGGTTACCCCTCCAATATCCCAAACACGAATGATCCCGGTGGGTAGTGACGCATTGTCTCCTGCGCCGCATCATGATATTTACTCTATTGAAGATCTGCGACAATTAATCTATGCAATAAAAGAAGCAACAGAATATAAAGTGCCAGTAAGCGTTAAGATTGCTGCAGTACATAATGTTGCTGCAATTGTCAGCGGCATTGCACGGGCTGGTGCTGATATCATTGCCATTGATGGATTTAGAGGAGGTACTGGCGCAACGCCTTTGCAAATACGTCAAAATACTGGCATCCCCATTGAACTGGCAATAGCTGCAGCAGATGAGCGGCTGCGCCAGGAAGGGATACGCAATCAGGTAAGCTTGGTAGCCAGCGGTGGTATACAGTGCTCATCAGATGTGCTGAAGGCAATCTGTTTGGGTGCTGATGCTGTATATGTTGCAACACCGGTGCTTATTGCATTAGGATGTGGCATGTGTCAGAGGTGTTTTACCGGGAAATGTGCCTATGGTATAACCACAAATAAGCCGGGCCTTGCCGAGCGCATTGATGTTGATGAAGCAGCATGGGCACTGAAGAATTTACTTCATGCATGGGCCGAGGAAATAGAGGAACTCATGGGTTCAATGGGTATCAATGCTATTGAGGCAATGCGTGGTAATAGGGACAGGCTGCGTGGCGTTGGCCTGAATGAAGAAGAATTAAGAATTTTAGGTGTTAAGCATGCAGGAGCATAAAGGAGGATGGAACGATGGTGTTGACTGCAACCTTGAATGCTAAAGGCGTTTATTATAAAATGTTAAACCGTCAGATACGGGAACTTGTTGCAAAAGGGGAAACTACTGTAACGCTGGAAAATGTTTTGGGTCAGCGTTACATTGGCGGAGGTCTTAACGCTGACGTAACCATAACCATTAATGGCACGCCCGGGCAGGATTTAGGTGCATTTATGAATGGTCCTGTTATCATTGTTCATGGCAATGCACAGGATGGGATAGGAAATACCATGAATGCTGGTACGATTGTAGTACATGGAAAAGCAGGTGAAATCCCGGGGCATTCAATGCGTGGTGGTCAAATTTTAATTCGTGATGATGTTGAATATCGAGCTGGTATTCACATGAAAGAATATGAAACACAGATACCTTTTCTTGTTATTGGCGGCACTGCTAAGGATTATTGTGGCGAATATATGGCAGGAGGCCGTGTGGTGGTACTCAATCGTTTTGATGAAAAGGAGCCGGTTGGCAATGACATTGGTACTGGCATACATGGTGGTGTCATATACATTCGTGGGAATGTAGATAAACGCCGCCTGGGTGTTGGTGCTATTCTGGCAGAAATGGATAAGGAAGATATTGCTTTTTTGCAGAATGTGCTGCAAACTTTTAAAGCAACGTTCCCGTATATTGAACTATCGCACATAACATTAAATGATTTTAAAAAAATTACCAAAAAAGGGCACAGACCTTTTGCTAACCTATATGCTCCAGCAATGAATATTAAAACCAAAAGACCTATTCACCTGAATCTGACACCACCATGTACATATGCTTGTCCCAGTGGTATTCCAACACCTGTGTTTATCAACTTAATAAAAGATGGGAAAATTAAAGAAGCGCAATTATTAATGGATGAGTACACGCCATTTCGCATGTCGGTGTGTGGGACGGTTTGCCCTGCACCATGTATGCAGGCTTGCAGTCGCAACATGATTGATGGGCCAATGAATATTCCATATTTAGCGCGTGAGTACTATCCCGATTTTAATCCAACAGTATATGGCAAACCAAAGGATAAACGCATAGCCATTATTGGTGCAGGCCCTGCCGGTTTGTCTGCTGCATGGCAGCTTGCACGCAGGGGGTACCGCGTCACCGTGTTTGAAAAGACGGCTGACATTGGCGGAAAGGTTCGCCTGGCAATTCCCAAGGACAGATTACCCGATGAAGTTTTGAGCAAGGATTTAAATAGAATTAAAAGCTTGCCTATTGAGTTTAAGATAAATACACCCGTTAATAAAAATCTTTTTGAAAAGATTTACAAAGATTTTGATGCTGTGCTTGTGGCAACTGGTGCGTATGTTTCGCGTAAACTTCAGGTCAAAGGTGGTGAGCGAATTATTTCTGGTTTGGAATTTTTGATGGGAATCAACGAAGGCAATCCAATGGACCTGACGGGTAAAGATGTTGTTATCATTGGTGCAGGTAATGTTGGAATGGATATAGCTTGTGAGTCATGGAGGCATGGCGCAAAAAGCGTGACAGCTGTTGATATCCAGAAGCCACTTGCATTTGGCAAAGAAAGAGAAATGGCTGAAAAGCTTGGCACAAAAATTTTGTGGCCA
>JBFLZD010000082.1 GCA_040756435.1 Spirochaetota bacterium
GTCAGATCGGTTAGTGTAATGCGATAGGTATACTCAATGACATGGGAAGTAGCGTGATTGCAAGTTTAAATACCATCGTCATTGCGAGCGCAGCGACGCAATCTAAGGTAGTAAACGACGAGATTGCTTCGTCACTTTGTTCCTCGCAATGACAGAGTGCTGTCACCGCGAGGGGCGTAAGCCCCGTGGCGGTCTCTTGTTCCCATAGTGTCATTGCGAGCGTAGCGAAGCAATCCCAGGTAGTAAACGACGAGATTGCTTCGGCACGGCGTGTCTGGCAATGACTGGTTTATCTTTATGTCATTGCGAGCGTAATGCTTGCACTGAGTACTTCGACGAGCTCAGCAACCACTTGTCGAAGTGAAGCAATCCAAGGTAGTAAACGACAAGATTGCTTCGTCACTTCGTTCCTCGCAATGACAGACTGCAGCCCACAGGAATGTAAAAGCCTGCTAATGAATGTAAGAGTATATGTGGGCAATATACAATACATTAACGGAGGCTTGGTATGGTAAAGAGTAAATTAGTAAGTTATTTTGTTTTAGTAATGTGCGTGCTGCTTGGTATTGAACTAATGGTATCTTTAGCATTTGCAGAATCTATATTTTTAAAGGATGGTAGCATCATTGAAGGAGATATAGTTAAAGAAACTGATAAGGCAATGGATGTAAAGCTACCTGATGGTAAGAAGATGACCATACAGCGCAAGGATATATTGAGGACACTGGTAAGTACCAGTTATAAGACAAAGATGTATATTATGAAGAATGATAAAACGGTAGTACCGGTGTATATAGTGGAGGAAGACAATGAGCGATATGTATGCCGAAAGGAGCTGCAATCAGCAGAGGAGTTTGTGGTATTGAAGGAAGATGTGATGTTTGTCTCAAAGGTAGCGCCAGAAAGTATAATTGATGAAAAAGCAAAAGAGATAGCAAAAGGGAAGAAAGAATACACCAGAGAACAGAATATACTATGGAGGGCACCAGTACTTCGCTTAGGCTATTCAAATATCAGCGGATATACTGATAATGAACTAAGCGACGCATTTGGGGAAGGCAAGACTTTTGATATTATTTTAGATTTTTATCCATGGCACTTTAGAGATAAAAAGGG
Organism: Spirochaetota bacterium; assembly: GCA_040756435.1. Taxonomy (NCBI): domain Bacteria; kingdom Pseudomonadati; phylum Spirochaetota; species Spirochaetota bacterium. The sequence goes on from JBFLZD010000082.1 coordinate 1,117, forward strand.
CAAAGGATTTGATATTATGACTCGATTAAATTTTTATATTAATGAAAAAATAGGTTTAGATCCATCAGACCCTACGACGCAAACTTATGCAAAATTATTTAATGTATCTTCTTTTTCGGGGGAATACGAATATCATATGGGTTTCTTAATAGCAAACCTTGGATTGCAATATTCATATAATTTTTATTACGGAATTGGTATTGAACCATATGTATTTGGACTATTTCAATATGTAATTGTTGGCGAAAATCAACTTGAGGATGCGGGAAATAGTGGTTGGGATATGGATGTAGTCATAACCCCTTCTAAATATGGGTACAAATTAGGTGGAGGAGTCAATATTGCTTTCGCATCATATTTTGGTGTATTCGTTGAAGGTGTGTATGGATATATACCCATGAAGTTCAATGATGGAAAAACACGAAATATAGATGGATATCATATTTACTACGGAGTAACCTGGCGGACATCGTATGGCTTAATTGAGTAAACAATGCAATGTGTTTGCAATGACTTTTACTATCGTCATTGAAAACGAAGTGAAGCAATCTCAATGATGCAGAAGATGAGATTGCCACGCGCCTGTGGCGCTCGCAACTATGGGATTGCTTCGTCACTTCGTTCCTCGCAATGACCGACTGCTGTTAAGTCATTGCGAGCGCAGCGAAGCAATCCCAGGTAATAAACGACGAGATTGCTTCGGTACGGTGTGCCTGGCAATTACTGGTTTATCTTTATGTCATTGCGAATGAAGTGCTTACACTGAGCCTGTCGAAGTGAAGCAATCTCATTCTGTGCAAAGTGAAGTTTTACAATGTAGTGTTTATTTAAGTTATTTCATTGCATACAAAAGCCCACAAAAAGGTACATGCCTGACGATTAATATGGGAGTACACGTGGACAATATACAATACATTATAGGAGCTTGTTATGCTACAGAGTAAATTGGTACATTATCTTGGTATAGTAATTTGCGTGCTGCTTGGCATTGGACTGATGGTATCTTTTACATTTGCAGAATCCATATTTTTAAAGGATGGCAGCATCATTGAAGGGGATATAGTTAAGGAAACAGATAAGGCAATGGATGTAAAGCTACCTGAGGGTAAGAAGATAACCATACAGCGCAAGGATATATTGAGGACACTGGTAAGTACCAGTTATAAGACAAAGATGTATATTATGAAGAATGATAAAACGGTACTATCGGTGTATATAGTGGAAGAGGACAATGAGAGTTATACTTACAGGACAGAATTACTATCTGCGGAAGAGTATAAGATAAATAAAGACGATGTATTATTTGTTTCCAAGATACCACCAAAAGATTTTATAGATGAGGAAGTACAGAAGAAGGCAGCCGAATTAGGGATAAAAAAGCAGTATACACGGGAGCAAAACTTAAAATGGCGTGCACCATTTATACGTTTTGGCTATTCAAATTTAGGTATCTATATAAATTCTGATATAAAAGATGCATATTCAGAAGGCCGAAATTTGAATGCAATTGTTGATATATTCCCATGGAGATTCAGAAATGAAGGTGGCAATGGATTTGATGCTATGATGAGGGTACGATTTGTGGGTAGTTATGATGAAATTGATCCCTCTGATCAAAGAACCCAGGCAATGTTAAAACTATATCAGATAACTATCGAAGAAAAATACGAATCTAAACTCAATTTAGGTCAGATTTGTGGTGGAGCCCGTTATGCATATACCATGTATTATGGCATTTTAATTCAGCCATATGTGTATGGATTATTACAACTCTATTTATTCCATGAAGAAATAAAAATTGAATCGCTTAATTCTGATTTAATAAATGAAAATGTATCAGCTTCAAAATTGGGTTACCAGGTTGGGGCAGGAGTTGATTTTGGAATAACGTCGTATGTTGGTTTATTTATTGAAGGAATGTATAGCTATATTGGCGCAAAATTCAAAGATGGCAAAACAAGAAATGTTGATGGATACTACATTTACTATGGAGTAACCTGGCGCACATCGTATGGCTTAATTGAGTAAAGCATCTGACATATATTCATTGCATTTTAGAAAATGTTTGACCTGGGAATAGGGGAAGTACATGCTATAATAGACAAACAACCACTAATACAATGTTTGTACGTAATGATAGAAGAGGTGTTTAAAGAATTTTTAAAGGAGTAAACGGGTACTATTGGGAAATGTTATAAAAGCTAAAGAACATCTGTCAATGAACAAAGTTTGTGAATGTAATCAATAATATTACAAATTTATGAAAAAACTTAATAGAACAATTATTACGACAAAAACTTTAAAAGAAGTTGAAAATGAGTATGTTGAAGATACTCCAGAAGAACGTATAAATATGGTGTGGGAAATGACATGTGATTTATAGGTATTTATGAGAGATTCAAATTTTGAACGAAGATTACAAAGAAATGTTACAACTGTTATCAGAAGAAGGGGTTAAATGTATAGTTGTTTGAGCATATGCTCTTGCTGCACATGGATGTCCCCGTGCAACAGGTGATATTGGTATATGGATTGAGTCTGAACTTAGTAATGCAAAAAAAGTTATATAGACTTTAAAACGTTTTGGATGTCCCCTTTTTACTCTAACTGTTGACGATCTATTGACAAAAGGTACTATTTTCCAAATTGGAGTTGCGCCAAGGAGAATTGATATTGTCACAGCAATTGATGGAGTTGCGTTTAATGAAGCATGGGGCGATTGCATTAACCTTATTTAAACTTCGTATTATCCGAAATAGTATTTAGTATTTTCTTTAACAAACTTTTTAAATAAACATAACCTGAATAAACATAATATTATAGATTATTAAAGGACAAATAAAATGGATAAATAAACGCATGTGGATTGAACGAGAAATATCAAAAACATTAAAAGCATTTGCTCAAAAAAGACCAGCAATTTTAGTTACTGGTTGCAGACAATCAGGAAAAACCAGTTTGATTAAACATGAATATCCTGAATTGCCCTATGTAACCCTTGATGTTCCATTATATGCTGAGGAAGCCACTATAGCGGGAGATGTTTTCCTGAAAAAATTTAAAAGACCTCTAATCATAGATGAAATTCAATATGCACCACAGTTACTGCGTCATATAAAAGTTGAAATTGATAATAACAGAAAAAACTACGGACAATTTTTTATAATAGGATCTCAAAAATTTCCACTCATGGAAGGTGTTTCCGAAAGCTTAGCAGGGCGAGTTGGTATTATTACATTGCATACACTCTCTCTTAAAGAAATTCAAAATTGGGAAGGAGCTTACAATCGTGAGCTTTTAATACATTATATGCTCTTAGGTGGGTATCCAGAAATTTATGCTTCTGGTTTACAACTTTTTGAATTTTTTGATGATTATATAGTAACGTATATTGAACGTGATGTGCGCCAGATGATTAATGTTAAAAATACTCACTATTTCAATACATTTATACGTTTACTGGCACTTAGATCAGGTCAGTTGATGTCATTACAATCGCTTGCTTCGGAGGTTGGGGTAAGTGGACATACAATTAAAAGCTGGTTATCCATTCTTGAAATTTCAAATATCATTTATGTCCTTTTACCATATTATGAAAATTTAGGGAAGCGGTTGATTAAAACTCCTAAAATATATTTTCTTGATACCGGGCTTTTGTTATATTTACTTGGTATCAGGTCACAAAAGGAGTTGCTGGATAGCCCTTTGTTAGGGAATATTTTTGAAACAGTATGCTTGGGCCAGATAATACGATATTATACCAATCAAGGTATTAATCCACATATATATTTTTTTAGAGATGCTTATGGTCATGAAATTGATTTCGTTATCCCTTCGGGAGGAAAACTTACTCTTATTGAGTGTAAATGGTTATTCCCATTAGATAAACGAAAAGAAATTATTTCTAAGATTAAAAATATCATCCCACACGAAAAAATAAAAAAAATTGTAGTTCTGAGTTCACAAAATGAAGAAGCTGCATTGGAAGATAGGCTTTTCCTTTATGGGTGTCATGATCCTGATAGATTTTTAAGTGATTGATAAAAAACTAATTGCCAAAATAATTCCTGTATGTAAATGTAACGATAAGCACATGTTGTGGATTCCATAAGCAGGTTTTGCATGTCTACTGTTGAATTAAAAATTAAAGGATATCATTTAGACCTTTTTGGCCGTGTGAGCAATCAACGCTTCTTAGACTTTTTGGAGGATGCGCGGTGGAGCTATTTAGATACTATTGGCCTTAACTATGATGAATTTGCCAAACGTGGTGTATTTCTTGCAGTGGTCAATATTAATGTCAATTTTCGTGCACCTTCGTTTCTTGGTGATGTGCTGATCATTGAAACAATGGTTGATAGGATTGGCAATCGCAGTATAACAGTTAAACAAAAGCTGTACAATAAAAAAACCGAACAAATAATTCTGGATGCTGAAGTTGTATATGTTATAGTGGACCTGGCAACAGGTAAATCCATACCAATAGATAATGAAATGCGGCAACTGTGGCTGGAACTATCGAACAAAAAAAATACGCATTAAAAAAATTTGATTGCTATGAACATCACTATACTGTATTATATTACAGAAGGTGAGTATCCATTATGGAAGAGGGCATAATGAGAAAATATATCCGCTATGATAAGCTGTCCGCAGAGATTAAAGATGCAATATATAAATATTGGGAAGCAGCAAAACAAAAAAAACCTGATATTGCATTAGATGATGCCATGGAGGACTGGTTTTTACATCAGTTTGATACTTTCATGATTGCAAAATATCACACTCAGGGCGATAACCTGCGAAAGCATTTTCGCTTAGATGTTGAAATACCAATACGGGTGGTGGAGCTTCTTATTGAATCTTCAAAAGATGAAGCTGAAGCACTGGAGCTAATAGGCACAATAGTCAATATCAGCAAGGGTGGACTTTATTTTATATCGGATATTCCGCTTGAACTTTCTTCAATCATTCGTGTAGTTATTGATTTCAGAGCGGTGGATAATGAGCTTACTGATATTGAAGCGTTGGCAATGGTTGTGCGCCATGACAAGCGCGAAGATAATAGATACGGGATTGGCGTTATGTTCAGCAGTATTTATGATAACGGCAAGCGCAATCTTAATATATTTATATTAAAGAATCTTTCGTACTACCTTTATTCCTGATTATTTCCCCAGTGAGTCAATCTCTGATTTTAGCCCGCTTTTTGTAATATCAAAGTAATAGCAATATCGCGTGGAACATGTTGAATCTCTTTTTTTTAAGGTGCCATATCCCATGATGGTTGTCATAAGGTAATTATGCATTTTTGAGTCAAATATGTTATTTTGGGAAATAATATAATTTTTTAAAGAAACAAACGCTCGTTCCTGTCCTTTTTGCTGTACTGATAGCTCATCATAGTGCCCTTCAGCAGGAATTATCACGATAACCCTGAACGTGTTGTTGTCAATAAATCCTTCCTTCTCATACTCAAAAAGAAGGGTATTCTTTTCTTCAGGTGGGATATTGGTAACTGATTTTTTTGAGGTACATGAGGATATATACCATATCATAGGCAGATACAAAAGCAGACTATACAATAATAATCGTACATAAGAAATCATATTTACCCCAATATCCTTTTTAATTGCACCGCATGGTTGCCAGTTTTTGCTGAAGCCCGTTTTCATATATCCGTACAACAGCAGTTTTACTGAAATCGTCATTAAAATAGGTAACTACAATGACTTTATTATCAATATACTGTTTTAATTGTTGTAGTAGGCATTGTTGCAAACTATTGGTAACCGATATACTCTGTAATTGTGCGGTAGCCTTAATAAGGGTATCATAACATTGCTTTTCAAGTGATTTCATTAAATTAATATGTGCACTTTCTCTGGATGCAACCAATCCTTCAATGCCAGGATCAGGTTTTGCGGTGATGATACACTGGTAACAGTTGTCATTAATAAAACCCTGGGTAGTAATATCATTACTTAATGATTTAATGTATGATTGATCATGCGTGCACGATAGAAGGATTATAAAAAGCAAGAAAGCAATAATTGTAACAGTGTTACGAACATCAATAGAAGGTGGTTGTGCTTTGGAAAATATACATTTAAGCATTGGTTTACCATTAAAGTGGAATCATCAATATAATATACAAAAAATAGAACAAATCGTTATATGTCAAATAAAAATTTATAATTAGTGCTTCTTCAACATAGTTATAATATCCCGTATCTGGTCGGCTTTAGGGTGGTTGGGCTTCATTGATAAAAGCTTTTCAAAATGATAGATAGCCTTTTCATTATTCTTTAACTTGCGATAATAGATCATACCTAACTCTTCGTGTGCATCAGATAGTGAACTGTTTATCTGCAGTGAACGTTCAAACTCTTTCACAGCCTGTTCAAAGACACCCTTTTCCTTATAGGCAACACCTAAAAAGAAGTGTGCCTGATCATTCATTGGTGAAAGGTCAATAGCAGTTTTATATTCTTCAATAGCTTCATCATTCATGTTAGCTGCTAAATACGCATTGGCTAAGTTATAATGAGCCTCAAATGATTTTGGGTCATTTATTGTGGCTTGCTTAAATTGTTCTATTGCTTTGTCATGCAATTTGTTCTTTTTATACAGGTTACCTAAGTTAATGTAGGCTTTGGTATAATTTGGATTTTTACTGATAGCTAATGAATAGTACTCAATTGCCTTATTATCATCACCCAGTCCCTCATAAGCTTTCCCTAATTCATACAGCGTTGGTGGATCATCATTCTTAATTGATAATGCTTTAGTATAAAAAGAGATAGCCTGTGAGTAGTTTTGCTTTGTGGCTGCAATAAGACCTAAATTGAAAAGTGCCTGGAAGTATTCAGGGTCAGCTTCAAGTGTTTTATTGTAGAATGTTTCAGCGTTTGAATATGATTTCATTTCATGATAGGTTTCTGCAATTTTAAACAGTGTATCGGGATTATTAGGCCTCAGTTCCCTATCTTTAGTAAAATAATCAAGTGCCACTTTATAATTTTTTTGCTTAAGATAAATATCGCCTAAATTAAAATAGGCCCTGTCTAAATTTGGATCCTGTTCTATAGATTGCTTCAGGTCTTTTATGGCTGCCTGCAGATTATTCATTTTATACTGTGCAAGGCCTCGTGCATAGTATGCTTTTGCAAATACTGGTTTTTCTTCTATTGCTTTTGTAAACTCATTAACTGCCGGGCTGTACTTTCCTTCAGAATAATAGATAAGCCCTAAATGGTAGTGGGAGTCAGCATTTTTGGGGTTAGCAATAATTGCATTCTGGAATGACTTTTTGGCTTCATCATCCATCTGGTTATGATAATAGATGCGTCCCATCCAGTAATGTGAATGGTCGTCGGTTTTATCAAGTTGGGTTGCTTTGGCGTATGCCTTCAGTGCTTCATCGTATTTTTTTTCTGCACGATATTTATCGCCAAGCTCACGCCATTTGAGTGCCGAATCATTAACAGGATTTACCGGTGTTGTCTGAGGTGTGTGCTCTGATAAATCTTTTGAATCCTTATCCCTCATTGCTTGTTGTGTTGTAGGTTCAATTTTTTCTTTTGTTGCAATGGCAAGTTGTTGTGTATCAGGCCCACCAACAGTAGAAGGTTTTTGTAATTTTCCAAGGGCATTTACGTATTTGTTTTTTAAAATTTCATCAGTGCTATTATAGCTTAAAGCCTGTTTATAATAATCAGCTGCTTTACCCCAGTTGCCCTGTGAAGCATAGATGTCGCCTAAGTGCTCAGCAGATAGTGCATCGCCAGGATCTTTTGACAGCGCAGTGGAATATGCACCAACTGCTTCAGGTATTTTATTCTGGGCAAGATAAGCATCGCCCAATGCACGGTAATATTTACCCGTGCTCGGTGACAGTGTGATTGCCTTCTGGTATTGAGGAATAGCTTTAGCATACTGCTTTTTATGCATGTAAAGATTACCTAAATTGTAGTATCCTTCAGGATCAGAAGGGTTTACTTTAATACCTTTTTTCAGAATATCTTCTGCACCTTTATAGTCACCTTTTTTCATTCGCTGTTTTGCTATATTCCAGTAGCTTTCCTGATACTGGGGAGCAACGGCAATAGCGCTTTTATATTCTTTAAGGGCTTTATCTAACTTTTCCTGCGTATCATATACATTCCCCAATTTATTATAGGCTTGTGGATATTTAGGAAAATACTTTTTGGCAAGTTCCAGTGTTTTAATGGCATTTTCATAATCGCCTTTAAGTGCGTATGCATGCCCTAATTCGTTTAATGCATTGTAATTGTCGGGTTGCAGTGCTAATGCTTTTTTATAATATTCAATTGCTTTATCCAGGTTACCGGTTTCTTTATAAAGATTTCCTAATTTTATAAGCGTATCCACATCATTGGGGTTTGTTTCTAAAATCTTTTCATACAATTCAATTTGCTTAAGGCGTATATCAATAATATCCTTGAGAGCATCCTTTGGGCGGGAAAGAAAATAAAATCCGCCAAATAGCAGTAAAAGGATTAATGCAACAACACCTGCAATTTTCAGATTGCGATAACGGTCATAATAGTATGCCATATAGTACCTCGGGTAATGTAAATTAATTTATAATTCATCGTCACGGTAAATTTCTTCAAGCTTGTTCTTTGTCTTCTTTGTTTCGTGTCCAGCCTTTTTATCCTGCGCTTCACGCTGCACATCGTCAAGTATTATCCCGCCTAAATGCAATGCTTCTTCAATGGATACATCGCTTCCTGGTGGTGGTAATACAAATTTTGGATCTTTCAATAATTCAATGACTCTTTTTATTTTTTCATATTGAGGATCTTCAGGAGCTATCGCCAAAAATTTTTCCCATGACTCAATGGTTTTTTCTTTATCTCTGAGTAGCATTAAATACGTCAGGCCAATATGGTAGTAAGCAAATTTAAGCTGTGGATTAAGGCTAAATGCTTTTTTAAAATATGCAAGTGCTTCTTCCGGCTGCTTTTTATAGTAATATACCTGTCCTATTCTGAATGCATCTTCGGCGCTCTTTGGATTCAATTCCATAGCTTTCATATACAGCTGCAATGCACCATCATAGCGTTTTTTATATAAAAAAATATCACCTAAGTATGAATAGGCCAAAGCATTTTCAGGATTGTTTTTCAACTCTTCTTGAAATAAAAGTTCGGCTATCTCAAATTTTTGTTGATAGAAATATTTAACACCCTTTTTGAAAGGCGTATCCTCATCCTTTGTTGCAGCAAAGGAAAAAGTAGTGGCGATAGTAACTGATAAAAGGCTTATCACACACAAAAAAACTATTTTCTTCATCAGCCAAAATTCCTTAAAAAATCTCATAATGAA
>JBFLZD010000083.1 GCA_040756435.1 Spirochaetota bacterium
GTGACATTACTGTAACAGCACCATACAACCACCTAATCAACCCCCAGCGGGTTGACACCTCACCAATCCCCGGAGGGGATGACATTACTGTAACCACCAGCTGAGTAACACACTATCCAACCCCCAGCGGGGGTGACATTATTGTAACCACCTAACGGAGTGACACGCCGTCAAACCCCGGAGGGGTGACATTATTATTAATTCCCTTTTAGCGGGGTAGGTTTTCCGAGGGGCTGACTTTGTAACCCCTGGAATTTCCAAAACTTATAAGCCAAAAAAACAGGGTTCATTAATTTCCAGGACATAATACCATTTTTACCCTTCCTTTGTATTTGAGTCCAATTTATAATCCCTCATATTCCCAGCACTTTTGAAAAAACGTCCTATGTCCAGAATTTGACTAAAAATTTTACCACAAAAATACAATTTTCTTGCTTTGTTATATACTTGTTATCAATAAATTTCCCTTATCTTGGTTAGAATTTACGTTTTAAAAAATCGTTTTTTATATTTTTAAACATTATATAGTTTACACAACTCCGTATATAAGCTACTATTTTACTAACTATCGCATAACTGCTTCTCTTATATTTTTATTTTATTGAATCTGACCTACCATAAAAAACAAAATGATTTTGTTGTTGCAGTATTTTACAATTATTTTATAAATAAAACATACACAGTTTTTATACATTGGGTATACATTCATACAATAGTATTGTATCAAGCCATTACACATCTTGATAAATGGTATAACATAGTAACTTCAAGGTGGTACTGTATGTTAAAACGATTATTATGGATTTATATTATCCTTATTACTTTTTTATATGCATATACGCTCCATGCTGCAAGTATGTTCCATCCCCGGTATAACTGGTATTCCATTAAAACCAGCCATTTCTGGATACATTATCATGATGGTTTAGAGCAGGATGCAGTACGCCTGGCAGCTATTGCCGAAGAAGTTCATGAAAAACTTGCAAAGAATATCAACTGGCAGCCTTTTTTCCGAACAGATGTTGTATTGTGTGATACCACTGACATGGCAAATGGATTTTCCATGCCGTTTCCATATAACAGGGTACAGCTTTTTGTGGTAATGCCACATGTTGAGGATGCAGGCTTATCCAATACTGATGATTGGCTGCGTATGGTCTTTACTCATGAATATACGCATACCCTTACCATGGATATGATTGGTGGCATTCCGGAAGCAACACGCTATACCCTGGGAAGGGTATGCTTTCCAAATATACTCATGCCAGTATGGGCAGTTGAAGGATACCCGGTATTACAGGAATCTCAACGAAAGCCCTGGGGCAGACTCAATGCTCATTACACACGTATGGTTTTACGGCAGGAAGTATATTCAAAAAACCTTAAAGACATATCACTGGCAAGTAATTTTCCGCGGGAATGGCCTGCAGGGATGGTTCCCTATTTATATGGTGGTCTTTTTGTAGAGTTCTGTACACGAAATTATCCCGAAAAAGATTTTAATGAAATATTTAAAGAAAATGCAGATAATATACTGCCATTCCTGATGGAAAAGAATTTTAATGATGTGTATGGGAGGCGTGCCATAGATTTGTGGCATATATGGCAAAAGGAATTAATGAATGATCTGAATGATCAAATTGCAGAAATCAAAAAGCGTGGAGTGTCTGATTATACTATGTTGACCAGTACAGGCTTTTACACCAGTTTCCCACGGTTTTATAATAATGATATTGTTTTTGTTGCCATGACAAACAAAGAAAAACCATCATTGATAAAATATGATGCGCAGAATAAAACGTTTTCACGTTTAGCTTACGTTAACAATCCCAATAGTATAACTATAAATAATAATGCTATCATTGTGAGTGATATACAGTATTATCAGTCATTTGATTTGTTCAGGGATGTATTTGTTTACGACGCTCAATATTCACAAAAAACAAAAGGGTTGCGTGTTCAATATATTGAACCATTCAAATCTGGTTATGTTGCAATACTCTATGATAAAGGAAAATTTTCACTGGTACAGCTTGATGCTGCTTTTACCATACAGAAGTATTTTATACACAATACGCCTTTTCAAATTTCATATTTACGGGTTTTGGGCGATAGTTCTAAGGCAGTGTTCAGTATTGTGCATAATGGCTTCAGTGATATTGTCCTCTTAGACTTTGCCACCCAGCAAACAGTATTATTGACCAATGATTCCTTTGTCGATATTCATCCCACATTCCATCCTGATGGACAGAAAGTTATCTTTTCATCGGATAAGGATGGTGTGTTTAATCTTTATGAGATAGATATTATTAAGAAAAAAATTTCCCGTATCAGCAATGTCATTGGTGGAGCGTTTTTCCCAGATATAAACAGTGATGGCACAACCATAGTCTTTTCTTCATACGAAGCCAATGGATATAATATTGCACTGATGCCGTATGCAACAGGCCATTCACAGGAACTATCGCCCATACCCTTTACCATACCGCAAAATGAGGAACAAAAAGAAGTTTTACACCAGCCGTATAATCCGCTGTATTCCGTGATTGGACCATGGTGGGCACCATATTTTTATAGTGAAGAGTTATACCCTGACAAATATGATAATCATATTGGTTTCACAACATCGGGTAATGATACATTGTACAGACACAGTTATGCGTTGGGGTTGGATTATGCATTGCTACAGAAGAGGATGACACTTGCCCTTGATTATATTTATTCGGGTTTGTATCCTGATGTGTTTGTTTCATATAACGATGAAGGTATTTTTTTTGATGATACATTCCCGTGGGAGCCGCCTGATACTGTGGTCTATATGCGAAGGACTCTGAAACGCAAGGTATCGTCAGGTATTTCAGTTCCCTTTCAAAAATTTTATAATTATAATCAGTTGCTTTTGTATTATACCTATGAAAAAACGATGGTGAGTGAATATTATAGTAATGCTGTTTTTACTCATGATGTTGTTCTTGCAGGCTCGCACGTTGCGTTTTTGCATGATGGAACGTATACGGGAAGCTTTTCGGTAAGCCCTGAGGATGGCATGGTTTTTGAAAGCTATGCGGATATCTATGATTCTTCACTTTCTTCAGATATTTCATATTCCAAGGTGCGTGGTGGCCTGTATTATTTTTTCCGGGGTTTTGGTAACGATGTGTTAGCTTTTATGCTCAAAGGTGGTTATGCGCACAATGCGCCTTACTATCTGTATCCGTATAATATAGGGCGTTACGCAAAAGGCAAGAGTCAGGGCATCCCATCAAATGAAGATGCTTACAGCATGCGAGGTTTTGCCAAAGACATGTTTTATGGCAACAGGTTGGCGGTGGGTATTGTTGAGTATCGTATTCCTTTATTTCAGAACGATAGTGGCTACAGAATGCTGCCGCTCATGTTCAGGGATATGTGGTTGACACCATTTGTTGAGTATGGCAACATATGGATAAATTCAACATCTCTTAACGATTTTAAATATAGTATTGGTTCTGAACTTCATGTTCGCATCACTGCTGGATACTGGGCTGATATTGAAGGTTTTGCCGGAGTTGTTAAAGGCTATGGCGATTTTGGAGAGGTACAGGTGTATTTTGGCATAGCGACAGCCATGGAAGGTGCACTTAAGCAGCATACAATCATACGTACGGTAATACAGTAGCATGTAATTTCAACTGGTCAGGTTTCCATTTTTATGAATACTGAAAGCCTTTATCAGGCATTAAATCAAGGTTTATTGCAGGAACGGTATGCGATAATAAAGCGTAATATAACCAGGAATAAAGTATTGATAGAAAAATGGGGTGGATTGCAGAAGGTTGTTGGGCTTTTAAGTGGCAAGCATGTTATTGTGTGTGGTGCAGGCAGGAGTTTAAACGATGCTCTTAAAGTGTTGAAAAAATATCAATACAGAAAAGACCTTGCCATCATAGCAACAGATATGGCATACAGGCCGTTGGTATTGGCCGGAATTCAGCCGCATTTTTCCATATCATGCGAGGCCATGCCAGTTTCATATTATGCATTTTTACCCACATCATCCAGCCATCTTTTAGCGTTCAGTGGAGTAAGCTCACATACATTGACTGCCTGGAAGGGGAAAATCAGCTTTTACAACTGGATGATATATGAAAGCCCTTTTGATGTATTGTGGAAACTTGCTGGGGAGCATTTGGGGTATGTGGCCACAGCAAGTATTGTGACAACACAGGCAATATCACTGGCATTAGGGTGTTCCATTGCTTCCTTAACAATGGTTGGTAATGACCTGGCATTTAAGGACAATTATTATGCACAGCATACGGTGGTATGCCAGCGCTTTATCATGAATTACAATAGATTTTCAACAGCCAATTCAAATGATTATGCTATGATCCATAGAAAGAAAATGTATATGGTCAAACGAAGAGAGTCGATATATTATACTGATCATCAGTTTCTGGCTGCCAGGCAGTGGTTGGAAAACCTTTTTACAAACGTTACGGTACCAATATTTGATTGCAGCATTCCTGGTTGCAGTGAGCGTAAAGTCACTAAAATATCAATGAGTAAAGTTATGAGTATATTATTTCCTGAAAAACGAATAAAGAAAAGAGGCAGAGCATGATAACATTACATAAAATGAATGGCGAAGAATTTATTCTTAACGCAAATCACATTGAAACCATAGAGTCCAGACCTGATACAACCATAACTCTGACCAATGAAAAAAAATATCTGGTTAAAGAGTCAAAAGATGAGGTGTTATCACGTATTTATGAATATTATCATAAGGTGCTGACTGGATTGCAATAATTGCAAAAAAATTGATAGTTTGAGCGATAGTACCTGGTAAAGTATCCGGTAAGAATACTATAATAATTTAATAATTAATGAATAATTTTAAAATTTTAACCGAAAATTGTTAATAAGAATACATGTATGATTTGAATGGCTTCTTTAGGAGGGGTAATACTATATGGATCTTGCTACCGTTATTGGGCTAATAGTTGGTTTTACTAATATTATAATGGGAATAATTTTTGCCAAAGGAAATCCGTTGCTTTTCTTTGATATACCTTCAGTATTTATCACAATAGGGGGTTCTTTTTGTGCATTGCTCATTTCAAATCCTTTAAGCAAAGTTCTTAGTATCTGGAAAGTTGCCAAACATGCTTTTTTCCCGCCAAAGTATAATCCCAATGAACTCATCATAACCCTTGTTTCATTTTCTGAGAAAGCTCGCCGTGAAGGGTTGCTTGCATTGGAAGATGATCTGGATGAACTGGATGATCAGTTTTTGCGTAAGGGCATACAGCTTGTTGTAGACGGTACTGACCCTGAACTGGTGCGCCGCATCATGGAAACGGAACTTGAAAACATTATGGCACGCCATGATGAAGGCAAAAAGCTCTTTGATGACTGGGCAACATACGCTCCAGCATTTGGTATGATTGGTACACTGTTAGGTCTGGTTCTGATGCTGGTCAATATAGAAGATAAATCAGCCATTGGGCCTGGTATGTCTGCTGCTCTTATTACCACATTCTATGGTGCTATAATGGCATATCTGGTTTTGTATCCTATATCTGCCAAGCTTGGGTATATTAATAATCAGGAAATATTGATGAAACTAATTATGATAGAAGGTACATTGTCAATACAATCAGGGGATAACCCTCGAATTGTTAAGGATAAGCTGGTATCATTCCTTGATCCTAAGATGCGCGAAGCTATCACCAGTGAGGTTGGTGACTGATGGCAAAAAGGAAAAAATTAGAACTACCACCACCGCCACCCTGGCTTACCAGCTGGGGAGATTTAAATACCCTGCTATTAACGTTTTTTGTTATGATGTTTGATATTTCCCCAATTATTGGACAGGATTTTAATCTTGTTTTGTCTTCTTTTAAAGGATCATTGGGTATGATGCAGGGCGGATATTCGTTGGCTCGTGGCAGGATGGAAGAGATAGGGCTTAATATGCTCAATCTGCCCTCGAGTGAGCAGGGAAGGGCACTTGCAAAGATGCTGAAAAGAGCAGTTGAGGCTTTTAAGCCTGAAATTCAGGCAAAGAAAGTCAGAGTGCGCGAAGATGAAAGGGGTTTGATAATTACATTATCAAGTGATGCCTATTTTGAACCGGGGAGTGCAAAGCTTAAGGATGATATTATACCAATATTGAAAAAAGTTGCCCTAATTATAAAGTCAATGCCCAACTATGTGAGGATAGAAGGTCATACTGACAACAGGCCTGTACCTCCACGAGGTCTTGAAGAAGGGTATGCTACCAATTGGGAGCTTTCCTCTGCACGGGCGGTTAATGTGCTTCGATATCTCATAGAGGAAACAGGTGTAAATCCAAAGCAGATGTCAGCAGTTGCCTTTGGTGAATACAGGCCCATAGATGATAATAATACGCCTGAAGGCAGAGCCTATAATCGCAGGGTTGAGATAGTTATACTCAGGGATAAAGGTGTGGTTGAATCTGCTACACCTGAGATTGTAAGGCCTTTGCCTGACGAGGAATGGCGTTGATAAGACTATGTTAGGGGAGAAGTACAAAATATTGAAAAAAATTGATACATTTTAGTGACATAATCATAAATTAATTGACTTTTTTAATTAATATAGTATTATGTCGATAAATTTAGTATAACAATTAACCAACAATGTGTGTACAGTTTTTATTGATATAATACTAAACGAAATTGTAAATTGTTGGTGAGGTAAAAGAATGGGTGATGAAGAACGGGTCAATGTTGAGGAAATAGAGGAGCAGGAAAAGCCGGAAGAGGCAAAGGCTGCCGGTGCCTTTGAGACTTCACGTATTATAAAGATCCTGCTATATATAGCTGGCGCTATACTGGCAATATTTATTATCATTGGAATTTCGTATCTTGTTGCTAAATATGTTCAGGAACAACGCTATCAGCGTGAGCAGGATATAGTTCTTGCTCCACCTCCACCGCCATTGGCTCATTTTGATATGCCATCGTTTTCTATAACAACCAATGATCCAGAGCCGCATTTTGCTAAGATTACAATTTCTTTAGGATATGAAGAAAATGTAGAGCTAAATGCTGAGCTGGTTCAGCGTACTCCACAGATGCAGCATGTAGTTAACATTCTTTTACGTGATAAGTCATTTGAAGATCTGAATTCTGTAGATGATACGGTTAATTTAGCTGAAGAGATAAAAGCACACATTAATGTCTTGCTTTTAAAAGGCAAGATCAAAGAAGTCTATTTCAGAGAATTTGTTGTAAATTAGTGTAATATTTTGTATTATTAATTATGGTAAGTATTTTTACAAGAATTGTTTATTTAAGAATTCAACACACTGGAGGAAACAATGGGTGACGGTTCATTGTCCCAGGATGAAATAGATGCCCTATTACAGGGTGCTGATGATATGCTCTCTGGTACTGCCAGGGTACCGGCAGGTGACTTTGCACCTGCTCAGGCTGCTTTATCACCAGTAGAAAGAGAATCGGTAGCTGATTTTTTAAATAGCAGCATGGGCAGTGTAATGCCCGCATTATCCGGCTATTTGGGAAAGAATATAATAATTGGCAATGCCCTGGTGGAGGTAAAAAGTGCTGATCAGGTGCGTGCCGAATTCCCAAAGCAGTATGTGCAAATTGTAGTTAATTTTTCTGGGGGCGTGAATGGTAAGAACGTAATTCTATTATCAATGAATGATGCCGGGGTTATTTCCTCATTAATGATGGGAGATGATTCAGGTACACCACCTGGCACTCTGACTGAGGCTCATCAGAGTACATTGCAGGAATTTGTAAGTCAGATGATGTCCACTATTGCAACACAATTAAGTAATAAAATTGGTAAGGGTGTTAATACTACGGCTCCCGATTTAAAAGTTGTTCAGGGTAATATAGAAGTTCCAGGAACTCCAGATGTAGTAAAGGTAACCTATAACCTTACTATTCAAAATTTAATTAACTCCAAAATGTATCAACTGATGAATATTGAACTTGCAGGTGAAATTGCCCGTGGTGCTTATGTTCCGCAAATGCAACAGCCGGAATACAGGCCTGAGCCAGCACAGCCCAGAACAACTTCACAGGTGGGTATAAGCCCTGTTCGGTTCCCGCCATTGGGTGAAGGTATGCAATCAATTCCAACAGGCAACATTAATCTGCTACTTGATGTGCCCATGACGCTGACCGTGGAACTGGGTAGAACACGACAGCTGGTTAAAGATATATTGGGATTGGGTGAGGGTTCCATCATTGAGCTTGATAAATTGGCTGGTGAACCTGTTGACTTGCTTGTCAATGGTAAACTGATTGCCCGTGGTGAGGTTGTTGTTATTGATGAAAATTTTGGAGTTCGTGTAACTGATATCGTAAGCCCGGCAGAACGTATTGCCAAGATGCAGTCATAAACAGTTTTATAGCAACGGTAGTATTGTGTAGGGGTACTTAATGGAACGTGATATACCAATGATTGGTGATTATAGGAGTGTTATGAAAAAATTTTTTTACCATAGTGTTTTATTATGTCTCATTTTTATATTATGTCCCATTACCATGTACTATCGCCCCAATGATACTATGCTGTATGCAAAAGAAACCAAAACTGTTAAAGCAGTAAAGAATGATAAAGAAAAGAGCAGTGGGGAAAAAAGTAATGAGGTTGTTGATGTAAAGGAAAATGCTGCCCCAATAGCAGAAACTAAGGATGCTGATAAAAAAGACAATGAAGCGCAAAAAGGCGATTACTTATATAACTATGAGCAGCCTCAGGTTGAAGAGGAATCGTATATATGGCTTATTTTCAAAACTATCTTTGTGATGGGTGTGCTTATTGCAGGATTTTATTATTTTTTCAAGTTCATTACACAAAAAGTGGCAATAACAGCTATTGGCCAGGAGGTAATCACTATATTGTCGGTAGTACCACTGGGTCAGAATAAATTTTTACAGGTAGTGGATATTGCAGGAAGGGTATATGTGCTTGGTGTATCGGACAACAATATAAATTTGATTACTGAAATAAAAGATAAGGATGATATTGATAGAATACGGTTATTAAGTTCTAAATCAACGCCACCCAAACAAGGAGGTTTCCAGGAGTATCTGTCCACACAGTTGGGTAAGGTGCTTGATAAAATGAAAAATCCGGGGAGACCATCGCAGCGATTTACCACTGAAGAAAGAACAATTCATGATGATGTGCTGCTTTCATACAGGCAACGATTGAAGAAATTAAATGGTGATGATGAGTAAGATGGTATGAAAAGAATTAAAACTAAACATATAATTGTACTAATGATAACAATAGTAATGTTGTTTGGTATTGGTGTAATGTGTATAGATACAGCATTTGCCCAGAAAGCTGGCAATGTCAGAATGCCCATACCAAAGATAGGGTTTGATATTGAAGAGGCAAAAACACCCAAGGATGTGTCGCTAAGTCTGCAGATTTTATTCCTGCTCACTATTCTAACGCTGGCGCCTTCTATTATTATGATGATGACCTCATTTACCCGTGTTGTTATTGTGCTTGATTTTGTGCGCCGCGCACTATCGCTTCAGCAGATGCCCCCCACACAGGTTATTGTGGGACTTGCAATTTTCCTTACAATTTTTATTATGTCACCTACTCTTACCGAGATAAATGATAAAGCACTCCAGCCGTATCTTAAAGGGCAAATCAGCAACGAAGAATTTTACAATAGGGGTATGGAGCCATTGCGCAAATTCATGCTGAAGCAAACCCGTAAGAAAGATATAGCACTGTTTATTGAGCTTGCAAAATTAGAACGGCCAAAAACCGAAGATGATGTGCCAACGTATTGCCTTATTCCAGCGTTTATGATCAGTGAATTGAAACGAGCCTTTGAAATGGGTGTGTATATATTTATACCTTTTATAGTTATTGATATGATTGTGGCAAGTGCACTTATGGCAATGGGGATGATTATGCTTCCGCCTATCATGATTTCATTGCCGTTTAAGATTGTGCTTTTTGTGCTGGTGGATGGATGGAATCTGCTTACCTATGAGCTGGTGAAGTCATTTATGTAGGAGAAAATTATGACTGATGTTGAAGTAATAAAAATTTTACGCGAAGCATTGATGGTAACCATGGTGGTTTCAGCTCCCATATTGGGAATTGGCATGTTTGTAGGGCTCATCATCTCCATATTCCAGACCACAACGTCAATTCAGGAACAGACGCTGACATTTGTGCCAAAGATTATTGCTATCTTTGCTGCTTTGATACTGTTTGCAGCATGGATTCTGCATACACTGGTAGCGTATACAAAAGGATTATTCATGATGATTTCTAAATTGGGTGCCGGATAATGGAATATTTTGTATATCAGTTTCAGGCATTT
>JBFLZD010000084.1 GCA_040756435.1 Spirochaetota bacterium
TTCAAAGATACATCAGGTCCATCACTCAACATACTCCTCAAGCTTATGTGTATGGTATCTGTAGTATTTGCAGGCGTGGTAGTTCATTTCTATCCACAGATTGCAAAATTGTTAGGTATGATGAAGTAATATACTATAAACAGGGGGCACTACAATGCCCCCTGTTTTTTATTCCTGATACACTGGCTTGCCCAATTCTTTGAATGAAAACATCTTAAATGCTCGTGATCCATCATAATCCAGTATTCGCAAATCATCAGTTTCATGTAAATCACGTATTACGATATCAAAATGCCCTCCATATCTTTTTTTGGCCTCTTCTACTGGTATTTCATACGCAATGAATTTTGTAATACCTTTGGATGCTAATTTTTCTTTTAGTTTGTCATTCATGAAGCTATCATACGAGGTAAGATAAACTAACGCACCATTTCCGGTTATTAATAAACCTGCTTTCATGGCACACCTCCTTATTATTATTGGCACCTCTAAAAACCGCCTTCATCATTATAATTGTAATAAAAGAAAGCGGTTTTATCCTCTATATTGTGCCAAAAAGGGAACATCCAAAGATTTATTTTTGGAAGCTCCCGTATATTTCGTACAATAATATAATAATATTTTATATTAAAATCAATAAATAAAGGAATAATACAAAATCAATTATCTGCAATTGTGTAATTAAAGAATTGCATACATAAGCAACATTTTAGCATATAAATGCACACTATAGCATGTTATGTTCATATATATTTTCTTGAAAAATTGATAGCGGATAGAGCATGCATACAATTTTTGATTGTACCAATTATTTTATTTCTTAATTTTTTTAGTTATGATTTTATGCATCCTTGCCTAAATCTGGAATATATGAAAAACTGATTATTTTATTGATTACGGTGTTTTAATTTTATTATTTTTTTGTTAATCATACGTTTTATTGATATAATAAATACATGCAAAAGATTTATTTCGTATCTTTAGCATTGAACAAAACTGATACATACCGAGCAGCTAAAGATAGAATCAAAAAAAAGCGCACCATTTTATGGTGTGCTTTTAATTTTAAAGCTTGAATTTTTTTATAGTAAAAAAAATATTGAGGGAAAAATTAGCTTACAAGAGGTCTTGCTATGGAATTAGCCCGTTACAGGATTGAAATATATTATACTATTCCCGATTCACGTGGTACAGTATTGCAACAAAAACTACATAGATTAGGCTTTTCTGTAAGCGAATGTGTCCGTACCGACAACTATCTCATAAATATTCCTTTGAATGATAGTCAAATTGAGAAGGTTGCACAGGCACTTGTACAACCTGTTACACAAAATTATACTATCAATAAACCTTTTACACCCTCCGACTTTACGTATGCTGTTGAAATTGGATACCTCCCCGGAGTAACCGATAATGTTGCCCACACAACCCGTGAAATCATTGAAGATATTTTCAAAATACACTGTGATCCTGAAAAATGTGTTTTCACTTCATCTACTTATTTCTTATGGGGGGAATTAACTATTGATGCAATTCATGAAATATCACTGGAACTTTACAATCCTTTGATACAGAGATCATTAATTTTATCATATGACGAGTACATAAAGAATGGTGGTATGGGTAATGCCATACCTGTAGTAACACTGCATGAGGATACAAAGGCAGAAGTTGTTTCATTGGATGTCCCCGAAGATGAACTTATAGCATTGGGGAAAGAGGGCATAAAAAATCCTGATGGTACCCGCCGGGGACCTTTAGCACTGGACATGCTTTCCCTTGACGCAATTAAAAAATACTACAGGGATATTGAAAAACGAAATCCCACTGATGTAGAGCTTGAATCAATAGCACAGACCTGGAGTGAACACTGTAAACATACAATTTTTGCTGCACAACTGGATGACATAAATGATGGCATATTCAAGCATTATATTAAAGAAGCAACACTGCGAATTCGCCGTGAGAAAGGCAAAGATGACATCTGTGTTTCAGTATTCTCCGATAATGCTGGTGGAATTGAATTTGATGATGATTATGTCATAGCTGATAAGGTAGAAACCCACAATAGCCCAAGTGCTCTTGATCCTTTTGGCGGAGCTATCACCGGAATTGTAGGAGTAAACAGGGATGCTATTGGATTTGGTTTGGGTTCAAAGCCAGTAGCTAATCGCTATGGATTCTGCTTTGCAAATCCTTTTGACACAAAGCCTTTATACAAATCAAAAGATTCAAATTCCAGGATGCTATCGCCGCGACGAATCATGGAGGGTGTTATCCATGGCGTCAATGTGGGTGGCAACTGTTCTGGCATACCAACCCCACAGGGATTTGTGTATTTTGATGATCGGTATAAAGGGAAGCCTTTGGTCTTTGTTGGGACCGTTGGCTTGATTCCAAAAAAGATTAAAGGAAAATCTTCAGTACATAAAAAAGCAATGCCCGGAGACAATATCGTGATGGTTGGTGGCAGAGTGGGGCGAGATGGCATTCATGGTGCCACTTTTTCTTCAGAAGCGCTTACATCTGGCAGCCCTGCAACAGCGGTTCAGATTGGGGATCCCATTACACAGAAAAAATTTTCTGATGCAATTGTGAAAGAAGCTCGTGATATGGGATTGTATCACTCTATTACCGATAACGGCGCCGGTGGCCTTTCATGTTCGGTTTCTGAGATGGCACGTGAAGCAGGCGGTTTTATTGTATACTTAGATAAAGTTCCACTGAAATATCCCGGCCTTGCTCCATGGCAGATATGGGTTTCCGAATCGCAGGAACGGATGACCCTATCGGTTCCCGATGAAACGCTTGAAGATTTTCTTAACCTGATGAAACGCCGTGGTGTTGAAGCATGGGTAATTGGCAAATTTACTGATTCTGGAAGAGGAATTGTTTATTATAATGGGGAGATAGTTTTTAATATTGACCTTTTCTTTTTGCATGAAGGCCTCCCACAGAAAAAGCTAACAAGCACGTATACTCCGCAGTCACATCCATATCCTGAGTTTGATGATCCAAAAAATATAACTGAACATTTTATTGCAATGGTAAAACGTTTAAATACTGCTAGCTTTGAATTTATTTCAACGCAGTATGACCATGAAGTGCAAGGTAACAGTGTAGTAAAACCTTTGCAGGGAAAAGGGAAGGTTAATGGGAATGCAACTGTTATACGGCCAGTATTGAAATCAAAAAAAGGAGTGGTGTTATCACAGGGATTGTATCCTTCATACAGTGATATTGATACATACTGGATGGCAGCCTGCTCAATAGATACTGCAATTCGCAATGCTGTTGCTACGGGATGTGATCTTGATAAATTAGCATTGCTTGATAACTTCTGCTGGTGTGATTCTACTAATCCTTACAGGTTAGGGCAATTGAAAGAAGCCGCTAGGGCATGTTATGATTTTGCAGTTGCTTACAAAACTCCATTTATTAGCGGCAAAGACAGCATGTTTAATGATTTCAAAGGTTATGATGAAAATTTTAATGAGGTATTTATATCAGTTCCTCCAACATTGCTTATCTCTTCAATTGGTGTTGTTTCTGATATTGCATATTGCCAGACTCTTGATTTTAAAAAAGCTGGCGACTATATCTATATTCTTGGAATTACCAGAGATGAATTAGGTGGTAGTGAGTACTTAGCGTATATGGGTGAAAAACTTTCAGGGAAAAAATATATAGGCGATAGTATTCCGCACGTAGATACAACCGTAAATACTCACATTTATAGAGTAATTGAAAAAGCATTACGTAAAGGCTTGATTGCTTCAAGCATCAGCATTGAAAGAGGCGGTATAGCACTGGCACTTGCAAAATCGGCAATGGGCGGATTGCTGGGAGCCAACATTGATTTACGTGCTATTCCTCAGGAAAATATTAACCGCAATGACACACTACTTTTCTCAGAATCACAGGGTAGAATTCTTGTGTCGATAGCTCCTGAAAATAAGTCTAATTTTGAAAAACTATGCAAGGACATACCTTTTGCTAAAATAGGGCAGGTTAATGATGATTTACTTACCATTGCTGGTTTACAGGGGAATGAAATTGTTTCAGTTTCAGTTTTTGACCTGCATTCTGCATACAAATCTACTTTCAGCGAATTTTAGAGGTACCGATGGCAAAACCAAAAGCCTTAATAGTAACAGGATATGGCATTAATTGTGATGAGGAAACGCGGTTTTCATTTGAATTAGCTGGTGCACATGCAACAATAATTCATATAAATGACATTATTGAAAATAAATCACTTCTAAATTCTTACCAAATTTTTGCATTTCCTGGTGGTTTTTCGTATGGTGACGATACCGGCAGCGGCAAAGCACTGGCAAATAAAATTAAGCATAACCTTTATGATGAAATGATGTCATTTATTAACCGTGATACCTTGATGATTGGTATTTGCAATGGATTTCAGGTAATGGTTAATTTAGGGATAGTACCAGCATTAACTCAAACAATTGGCAATGTTGAAGTTTCACTTGAACACAACGCTACATTCAGGTTCCAGTGCAGATGGGTTGATTTGACTATCAATCCCCATTCAAACTGTGTATTCACAAAAGGTATTGAAAAGCTGCATATTCCCGTAGCGCATGGTGAAGGCAATTTTGTTGCACCACAGCATATTATTGATAAACTTTCTAAGAACAATCAAATCATTATGCAATATATAAAGCCAGATGGATCATTTGCCCAGGGTCAATTTCCCTATAATCCAAATGGTTCAATTATGGACATTGCAGCCATTTGTGACACCACCGGTAGAATCATGGGTATGATGCCTCATCCTGAACGACATATATATTTTATGCAACGAGACAACTGGACATATTTACGTGAAATATCAAGAAGGCAAAATAAAGAAATCTCACACTATGGTGAGGGATTGCAGATATTTAAAAATGCTGTTGAGTATTACAAATAAACATTAAAAAAATTTACATTTATCAAAATGACTTAGAAGATATTCTTATCAGTTAATGTTTAGTGGTTATGTTTTTTTTCATTCCAATAAAAATAAATTAATTTGACTTTGATTAATTTTATCTTTATACTTTTTCACCAGAGCCTATCAAATAAACGCCGGAGTATAATAATTTATAACAACCATTATATTTATATATGTTTAATTATATAACATCCTTTCTGCATGAACTTGTTTCAATTAATTTGTCAAAAAAAAAGCTAATTTATTTATTAGCAATCTTATTGGTAATTGTGGTTGCCGGGATTATATTGCTTTACCTTCAATATAGTGACTTTCAGTCTATTGCATACAACAGACTTTTAACTATCGCTGAAAATAAAAAAGAAGATATAGGTAATTGGCTTAAGGATCAAACGGATGATGCATATTTACTGATACAATCAAAACAATTCAGAAACATAGTGCAAAACTATTTCACTTATAACAATGCTGAAAGTTATAATACATTATATGAATTTCTTGATTTTTATGCAAAAAATAACGATATTGGTGAAGTATTGCTGGTTAATAAAGATGGCACAATTTTATTCAGCTTATATAAACATATTAAAATTGTTGCACAGGAAACTATACAATATTTGCACTATGCAGCTGAAACCAACAAACCAGTATTTAACGATATACACATTGACAACAAGGATTTTGATTATCATATTAGCTTGATTGTCCCATTAAATCCTGTTTCCACAACAAGATCAAATCATTTTATTATATTGATATCTTCTGCTCAAAACTTTATTTTTCCTCTATTACAAAGATGGACAGGGTTTACACAATCCGGTGAAACAATTCTGTTTGTTAAAGATAAACCAACATTATATATATTTAAGGCATATTTACCGCAAAAAATTCCAGAGATCATTAAAGTTAATACAGAGTCACTATCGCCTGACAATATTATTCGCAAGGCAATGAACGGCTTTGAAGGCTTTACGTATGGAAAGGATTTATATGATATACATGTTGGAACCTATATTACCAGTATCCCTCAAACTCCCTGGATTATTTTAAGCAAATCCAGTAAAGCAGAGTTGTTTCAAAGATGGTACGTCATAATAACTATATCCATCACACTATTTATTTTAAGCATTGTATTATTATTTTCAATAATTATTATAATGCAAAAAGAACAGCAAAGAACCTATTTCCAGGAACTATCGCAAAGAAACGAAGAACAATTAAAAATTTACCAGATTTATAAATATATAATACAATCTATTGGCAATGGATTGATCATTACAGATAATTCAGGAAATATTGAATTTATCAATACAACTGGGGAATTGCTGACAGGATGGCGCAACGATGATGCAAACGGTAAGCATGTATTAGATATTTTACATATAATTTCGCACAATACTAATAAAACTTCCAAAGATAATTTATTCCAGATTATCTCCGAAGGTAAGTTCAGAGGTGAATATCATAATAGTGTGCTTATTTCTAAGACAGGTCTGGAAATACCAATTAATTATCATGGAACGATACTTAAATCAGGGGATAATCAACACCTGGGGGCTGTCATTCTTATTGAAGACCAAACCAGGGAGAGTTTTTTAAATCTTATTAATGATATACGGCTAAAATTTATTAATTTTTCTATTAATCATACAAAGGATGATTTTATAAAAAAGGTGCTCCATGAAATCTTAACAATAACAAATAGTCAGATAGGTTGTTATATTTCATACAAATATCTTTATAAACAAATAACAAGTTTAAAAGAATTCCCCAATTCGTATCATACATATTGTATTGATCAAAATATTGATTGTTCAGTTGATTATGAAAAAGTATGGGATGAATGTCAGAAAAACAAAGGACCTATCCTTAATAATGAACATACGCAATATTTTTATTGTGAACAGCTTTTAAATAGTAGTAACCACCCACGTGAATTGTTTGTGCCTATTTTCAGAGAAAATACTATTGTTGGCATAATAGGTGTAGCTAATCAACATAAAGATTATACGTATGCTGATGTTTCTAAACTTTCCATACTCTCAGATATGGTATATGAGATACTATCTCATAAAGACAATGAAGAAGCATATAGAAATTTAGTTATGTTGTCAAATGAGTTAGCATGTATTGCTGATTTAAAGACCACCCGCTTTTTATTAGTCAACCCATCGTTTACAAAAACATTAGGGTATTCAGTAGAAGAACTGACATCAGCAACCTTTCTTGAATTTGTTCATCCTGACGATAAAGAAAAAACCATACAAATTATTAATGAAAAACTTTTAAAAGGGGAAGACGTTATTTCATTTGAAAATCGCTATAGGAGCAAGGATGGAAAGTATGTATGGTTAGAATGGAATTCCCATCCTGTAGCCTTGCAAGGTATAACTTTTGCAACAGCACATAATATTACCGAAAGGAAAATAGCCGAAGAGGTGTTAAAAGAAAATGAAAAAAAATTCCGTGAACTCTTCACACACTCCAATGATGGTATATGTTTACATGAACTTGTTTATGATAATAACGGTAATGCTATTGATTATAAAATATTAGATGTTAATCCTCAATATGAGAATATATTATCGTTAAATAAGGAAGATGTTATTGGCAAATTAAGCACAGAAATATATAAAACATCCCATCCTCCCTATTTTGATATTTATAAAGAGGTTGCCCTAACAGGAAAATCTACAACCTTTGAAACATATTATGCACCAATGGATAAATATTTCATTATCTCTATTTTTTCACCCCAAAAAGGTCAATTTGCAACTGTATTTAAAGACATTACCGAAATTAAATTAGCTGCCAAAAAGATAGAAGAGTCTGAAGAAAAGTTTTCTTTGTTTATGAAAAATCTACCCCTTGTGGTTGTTATACGGGATATACATGGCAGATATATTTACTTAAATGATGAATGGGAAAAAGTAATGGAATTGAGAAAAGAAGATTGGTTAGGTAAAACCCCTTATGATGTTTTTCCAAAAGAGGATGCTGAAAAGCTATTACAGGGCGATAGAGAGGCTATTGAAAAAGGGGTAACTCAACAAAAGGTATTCACATTACAACATAAATCTGGCATACGATGGTGGATGGCCAATAGTTTTGTGCTATATGATTACGAAAAGAAACCGGCATACGTGGCAACACTCTATATAGATATCACCCAGCAGAAAAAAGCAGAGGAAGAAAGAGAAAAGCTTAAAGATCAACTGATACAGGCGCAAAAGTTAGAATCGGTTGGAAGATTGGCAGGGGGTGTTGCCCATGATTATAATAATATGCTTGAAGTCATACTGGGTAACGCACAGCTTGCGTTAATACAAATTGAGAGCAAAGATGATGTAAAAAATTATTTGGAAGAAATAACAAAAGCTGCCAAACGTTCTGCCGATATCACAAAACAGCTTTTGACATTTGCCCGCAAGCAAATAAGCGAACCCCAGATAGTTAATATCAATACAATAATTGAAAGTATGCTCAAAATGTTACGGCGTCTGATAGGCGAAGACATAGATTTACAATGGATTTTCAATGAAAACCTATGGAACGTCTATATTGACCCTGTACAACTAAATCAGATTGTTGCCAATTTATGCGTTAATGCTCGAGATGCAATTCAGAATAATGGCATTATTACTATAAAAACAAAGAATGTTACATTAAATGAAGAATACTGCAAAGATATCCCTGATTGTCTTCCCGGCGAATATGTAATGCTTTCAGTCAGTGATAATGGTACAGGAATAGATAAAGAAATCATAGGCAAAATTTTTGAACCATTTTTTACCACAAAGGAAGTAGGAAAGGGTACTGGCCTTGGCCTGGCAACAGTATATGGTATCGTAAAACAACATCATGGTTTTATAAATGTATATTCGGAAAAAGGGAAAGGCAGTACTTTTAATATTTATTTACCCCGATACCGTGGCCCCCAGGAAGCTGAAAAAAGTGTTATCAGTGATAGCTGGGTATATGGCAATGGTGAAACAATACTTGTTGTGGAAGATGAACCTTCACTGCTGAAAATGGTTCAGGTAATGTTAGAGAGACTTAACTATACCGTTGTATCAGCACAGTCGCCTGCTGAAGCCATAAACATTGTACAATCCAAAGGGCAATCTATTCAATTGTTGCTAACTGATTTTATCATGCCTATTATGGATGGTTTACAACTTGCACAGGAAGTTGCTAAATTATTTCCGCACATAAAATTTTTATTTATGTCAGGATATACTGATAGAATATTATTTGAAACCGATAGTGATAATAAAGAAACAAATTTTTTACACAAACCTTTCTCGATAAGTGAACTTGCAAAGAAAATACACGAGATTTTAGAAAAAAATTAACCCTTCCATGTTATTTACAGGAAGGGTTTATGATGAAAATAGTGAACGCCT
>JBFLZD010000085.1 GCA_040756435.1 Spirochaetota bacterium
ACTTTTCCACCTTTTCCTGCTACTGCTATAGGTCTTCGTGCCTGGAGTAGTGCTTTTGCAACCGATTCAATTGTTTCAAGTGATGCACCAGTTAGTTCAGAAACCTTTTCCGGAGTGAATTTATTAATCAGTAGCTCTGTAAATCTGCCAAAATTAGTAGCACCTGAGCGCCTACCATATTTAAGCAGATAATGTGCAACACCCATAGCAAAAATTGGTTCGCTACCAGGTTTAATTGCAACCCACTGGTCCGCTAATGAAGCTGTACGAGTTGCAATAGAATCAACCTGTATAAATTTTACACCTTTTTGCTTCCAGATATTCAATACCGTATGCATTCTGCCAGGATTTCCCCATCCTTCAAAAAGGCGTGCACCAAAGCTTACAACGCAATCAGCATTTTCAAAATCATAGTCGATAGCACCTTCAGTTTTCTGGGTTGCCACTGAACAGGCATTGGAGAGAGCCCAGTAACCTGATTCCTGGTATACATGAGGGCTACCAGCAAAAAGCGCTATCCGTTCGTTTAACATTGCTGTTGCATCTGGGAAAGCAGGATTTATTGCTACAATCTGATCCTGTTTTTTGTTATTTATGGCATCATTTATTTTCTTGGAGATATCTGCTATAGCACTTTCCCATGAAACCGGTTCAAAATCAATTTTCCCTTTTTTGCCGGTTCGTTTTAATGGGGTTTTAACTCGTTCAGGGTGGTAAAGGACCTGTAAAAGGAGTTGTCCTACAGCACAACCCTGATTTGATGTTTCAATTTTAACGGCTCTATCCCCAATCATTCTGACCTGTACAGTACATTTATTGGGGCACTGGTCACAAATACTTGCTAAATATTTTTCTTCACCTTTAGGAGGGCGATACTGGTCCTGGGTCCATTCAACCAGCCATTGAAGACCCATCCATGGACCGGGTGAAATCAGTGTACCAACACCGGTACCTACTACTGCTCCACCTATCATTGTTAAGAAATCTTTTCGTTCGAGTTTCATGGATGTAATAACTCCTTGCTTGAATTTCGATTCAATAATAAGAATTTAATCATGACATACTGTACATGCATTGCTTATTTTTAAAGCTGTGTGGCAGTCCATACATGTACCCATAGCCATTTTACCCTTAATTTTAGCAGTTGTAGTAGAATTGCCCTTATCACCATGGCATGAGATACACTGTGCTTTCTTTTCATTTTTCATCACAGCAATATGGCTGAAATATACCAGGTCGGGCTGCTGGGCAAAAGATTCCCATGGTTTGTCATTATCACCAAAACCAGCAAAAAACACTTGATTATTTGCTTTGTTTGGATCATGACACTGTTTACATACTGCTACCGTAGGGATACCATTGAATCTTCCATTGCTATCATAACTGTGGCAGATTTCACAGTCCGAAGCACCATATATGGTGGTATGTGTGCGATGATTGAATGGAAGAAGCTTTTTAGCCTGTACATTCATAGCATAATCACAGGCCTGCTGAAAAACTATAAATGAGATGTATGCAAATATAACAAAAGGTAAGAAAAAGAGTAGAAAAGAACGTGTCCCTTTCACAGACGTGCTCCTTAATCTTTGTTGTAATGTAAAAAACTTGTAAAAAATATAATAAAAGAAGCGGATTTGTACTACAATCCACTATAATAGCATAAGCGAATTCTTGTATATACAATCTTTATGTCAACAAATTTTATAAAAAAAGTTATTTACAATTTTTTCACAATACCCTTTGCCACAGCAACGGCTTCCACAGCGTCCTTGCCGTAAAACGCACCAATGTTGTCAGCATATTCTTTTGTAACTACTGCACCACCCACCATCAGTTTACATGGCAGCTTCTGGGTTTTAATTTCACTTGCAATAGTACCCATATTAGGCATAGTAGTTGTTAAAAGCGAACTTAAACACACAATATCCGGTTTATACTGTTGTATTGCATCTATTACTTTTTCATTGGGCACATCCTTGCCTAAGTCAATCACATCAAAGCCGTGATTTTCAAGCATCATGGCAACGATATTTTTACCAATGTCGTGTATATCACCTTTTACGGTGCAGATTACTATCCTGCCCAGCACCGATTCCTTCTTTTGCAGCATCAGCGGCTTTAATAGATTAAAACCTTTCTTCATTGTATCAGCAGATGCAATCATCTGGGGTAGGAAATATTCGCCTTTGCTATATAATTCGCCAACTTTTTCAAGTGCAGAAATTAATGCACTGTTCATGATTGTTTCAGGATCATATTGCTGCAATGCTTCATTTACTGCTGGTTCAATATCATCGATATTTCCTGCAACAACAAGTTCAAATATCCTTTCAAGTATGGATATAGTCTTTTCAGTTTGTTGTGTTTTCTGCTGGCCTGTTCCAAAATGTGCAATATAGTGCGACGCATTCTTATCTCTTCCTTCAAGGAAATCCAGCGCCAGCAGTTCTTCTTTAGTGTACGGTTTTGCAGTATCGGTATCGATAGCAACTGGATTTACTATTGCAGCAAAAAGCCCCCTTTGCAGAGCTAATTTTAAAAATACAGTATTGATAAATTTACGCTGTGGTAGGCCAAACGATATATTGCTTAACCCAATACTTGTTTTAATTCCCTTTTTTGCAAAGTGATCAATAACTTTTAGTGTTTCCAGTGCTGCACCGCTTTCTGCACTTTCAGCCAAAATAAGCGGGTCAACAAAAATGCGTGACAGGGCAATGCCATTGAGTTGTAGTAAATCGATGAGCTTTTCCCCAATGGTAATGCGTTTTTCTGCATCTTTGTGAATGCCGCTTTCATCCAGGCACATTGCTACCACAAAGCTGCCAAATTTTTGTAAAAGCGGAAGCATAGCCTCAAAGCTTTGCTTCTTTGCGCTGATGGAGTTAATAATTGGTATTCCCGGGTATTGCCACAACGCAGCCTGAGTCACCAGTGGGTTATCTGAATCAATCATAAGGGGTATAGTTACGGTATTGCTTAACACATTTACTGCTTTTTTCATCATGGCAACTTCATCGATTGCAGGAACGCCAACGTTAATATCAAGGCAATGAGCTCCTTCATCCTGCTGTTTTTTTGATTCATTACGCAGGAAGGTAAATGTATTTTCTTTAAGTTCAGCAGCAAATTGTTTGCGTGCGGTGGGGTTTAGCCGTTCCCCAATGATAAGTAGTCCGTTATGTTTCAAAACATTAATATGCGTATAACGGCTTGTAATGTAGTTGAATGTTTTAGTCATTTTTGTATTAATAAGAATATGTTTTACGGCAGTGGCCAGCATCTTGATATGTTCAGGCGTGGTGCCACAACAACCGCCAATGATTGAAAAGCCCATCTGTGCAAATTCAAGTGACAGGGATGCAAAACGCTTTGGTGAAAGGCTATACACAGCTTTGCCGTCAATAAGCTCAGGCAGCCCTGCGTTGGCCCACACTGAAAGCGGGACTCCCAATTCATTTAGCTGTGCGATAGTTCCTTTGAAAAGTTCAACCAGGCCATCAGGTCCCATGCTGCAATTAGCTCCAACTACGTCTGCACCCATCTGTGAAAGTGTAGCAAGCCCAGTGACTATATCGGTTCCTGTTACCGTTTTACTGTTTTGTTCAAAGGTCATGCTGCAGATAACAGGAATGTCAGTGACATCTTTTGCTGCCAGAAGTGCAAGCCGTGCTTCCTGTAAGTCAGTCATTGTTTCAATAGCAATGCAATCAACACCACCGGCTACAAGGCCACTGATTTGCCGTTTAAATGCATTATATACAGTTTCTGCTGATGTAAGGCCCATTGGTTCAACTAACGTTCCGGTTGGTCCCACTGAACCAGCCACAAACGCTTTACCACGTGCCACTTCCTTGGCTAATGTTGCTGCAGCTTTGTTGATTTCTTCACACCTGCTATCTAATCCTGCCTCATACAGTTTTAATGCATTTCCCCCAAACGTATTGGTTTCAATAATATCGGCACCCGCATCAATATACAGTTTATGTATTGATGCTATCACATCAGGGCGTTCTATAGTGAGCAATTCAAGGTTTCCTTTGTAATCGGGAAGCGCATTGAAAATCATGGTGCCCATTGCACCATCCATGACAAGCGGGTAGGGCTTATGTAATCGTTCTCTGAAGTTCACTGCTATATACCGTCCTTTTATCACGTATGATTTGAAAAAATAACCCCTTTTTAAGCAAGGGGTTATTATAATGAACTATCGCACAATAAAAAAATAAATTAAAATTTACAACACATTTTTATGATGCAAGTTTGCTCTGAATTACTGCTCTGACCCTTTCCATGAGTTCTTCTTTGTTTTCCTGCGTATAGCCAGTAACATCAATTGGTGGGTGGATGATTAGGTCGATAGTTCCTGGACGAATGGCCATGCTCCCTTTGGGTAGTATTGCCCGTGATCCTAATCCGGTAATGGGAAGAATAGGAACCCGGGATTCTATGGCTATAACAAAACCACCTTTTTTAAAAGGAAGAAGTTTGCCATCAGGGCTGCGAGTGCCTTCCGGAAAGAAAACCACTGATGCACCGTTGCGAATCTTTTCACCAGCAGCTTTGAGGCTTTCATGTGCCTGATGTGAATCGCCACGATCAATGTAAATATGCCCCATGCGCTCGCATCCCAATCCAAAGATGGGAATCCTGCGTAATTCCATTTTCATAACCCAGCGCAATTGCAATGGAATATAGCCAATAGCTGCCCACACATCATAATGGCTCTGATGATTCATCATCACAATGTAAGGTTGATCCTTTTTTATGTATTCCTTATTGTGAACGCGTACCCTCACGCCTGAAAGGAAAAGGTTAAGGCGCGACCAGAATACTCCAATGTAATGTACTGTATTGCCCGTTGGGTCAAAGAAGGAAAGAAGTATGGTGATAATACCCAATATGGTAGTGTCAACAATCACTATAAGATAAAATACTGGACGGTATATGAAAAATAGTATTTCAATGAGAACATTCAACGCTGTATGCATAGAACTGCTCCTTTGAAAAGAGAATGTAATAAAATTATAAATTAAGCTTTGGACGATTGTGAAACCATGGTTTTGCTTTTTCAAGTTGTGCAGCCAGTCGTAATAATAATCCTTCCTGGCCAAACGCCGCCATAAATTGCACACCGTAGGGTAACCCATCAGGTCCCCAGTGTAATGGTACTGACATTGCCGGTATGCCGGTAAGATTGGCAAGCTGTGTAAAAGGAACCTGCGATAAGCTTTGCACGGCAAGTTGATCAACAATGCCCGATGCTTTAAGCAGTCCCCCCAGTCCCAGTATATTCATTATTTTTGATGCAAAGAGTTCAATTGGTTTTGGAGCAAGAGATCCAATTGGTGCTGGGGGTTGTGCGGTAGTGGGGGTTAGATATACATCGTATTTTGTAAAGAATTGTCCCATTGCACGGGCTGCATTATTCCACTGGCGAAGTGCCATAACAAAATCGCCAGCAGTGTATGTTCTACCCAAAAGGCCTAATGTCCAGGTAGTGGTCTCAACATCACGTAATTTTGGTTTTCGACTATACCGTATGCCAATAGTTTGTATATCTGCGGCAACCTCGCCAAAGTAGAGCATAAGGTAGCTTTTGGCAAGTGCCATACCATCAATAGTGGGTTTATCAATTTCAACATGATGACCTAATTTTTGGCACAATTTTGCTGCTTCCAAAGCTGCTTTCTTACATTCAGGGTGAACTGGTGTGCCTATTGGGGATTCAGTTGATATGGCTATTTTTAGTTTCCCCGGTGATTTTTGTATTTCCTTACTGTATGGCATTTTTTGTGGCTCAATAACATAGGGAGCACCGGGGTCAGAGCCCTGTAGTATATCAAGCATGGCGGCGCTATCCCGCACTGAACGGGTAAGAACATGCTCCACAGCAGCCCCTTGCCAAATTTCCCCATATTCAGGGCCTGCTGGAACGCGTCCCCGTGAAGGTTTAAGGCCAAACAGTCCACAATAGGCAGACGGTATCCTGATTGATCCGCCACCATCACCACCGCCGGCAAAGGGTACCATTCCGCTTGCAACAGCAGCGGCAGAACCACCACTTGAACCACCCGGTGTCAGAGCTGTATTCCAGGGATTTCGCGTTGGGCCAAAAATTTCAGGTTCAGTATATGCAACCAGCCCAAATTCAGGTGTATTGGTTTTACCTAAAATGGCAAGGCCGGCATTTTTATAGCGTTTGGCAACCTCACTGTCAAAGTCAGGTGTATAATTCATATATGCCCTGCATCCGCTGGCCATTCTAATGCCTTTGAGTGATGTGAGCAAATCCTTAACAAGAAATGGGACACCATAAAAAGGACCTTTTGGCAATTCTTTGATGGTTGCATCAATATTATCATACATTGGCGTAATAACTGCGTTCAAGGCAGGATTAATTTTTTCAATGCGCTGTATTGCTTCAGTGATTACTTCTTTGGGTGATACTTTTTTCTTTTTAATAAGCTCTGCAAGCCCTGTTGCATCGTATAAATCATATTCTTTAAATGACATAGGTACCCTCCATAAATTGGATAAACATCCAATTGCAGTCATTAAAAATAATGAAATGGTGAAATTTCATTATTATATACACAATGATAAGGGAGTTAAAAACTGTTGTCAATAAAGAAATCAAGGTTGCAATATAAAAAATTTACTATTCATTAATAGCTGTAAACGTAATATGATGCATAAATAAAACGGTGGACAAATCTCCATTACAATAATTTTTAAAAACCTTATATTGACATATAAAAATAATTGTGGTATATTGTAACAATTAATATAGTATATGTGAGATAGTTATGGTAACCAGTACACAGCATAAATTGGTTTTTTATGGGAACAAAACACTGCGATCAGTTGCACAGGAGATAACGCAGGTTACTCAAGAAATACGCGATTTAACCGATGAGATGTTTGCAATCATGCATAAGGAACAGGGCATTGGACTGGCTGCCCCTCAGATTGATGTTCCCTTACAGCTACTGGTGATTGATATACGTTCAAATAAAGGGCCAATGATGGCACTCATAAATCCCAGGATTACCGCATTTTCCGATGAAACGGGTGGTTATGAAGAAGGATGTTTGTCACTACCGGGTATTACAGCGGACATCATACGACCTGTTTCAATTCAGGTTGAAGGCATAGCCATCAATGAAAAACCAGTAAAATTTGAAGCATCAGGCCTGCTGGCGCGGGTATTACAACATGAGATAGACCATTTAAATGGCAAACTATTTATAGATTACTTAGAAGATTATAAACGCAAAGAATTGAGTTCGCAGTTGAAAAAGATAAAAAAACTTAACAGGGAATAATGAAGATTGGCTTTTTTGGAACTCCTGAAATTGCTTCTTTTTGTTTAGAACATCTTATACAATATTATGAGATAGCTTTTGTTGTTACCTCCCCTGATAAACCAAAAGGTCGTGGCAAACATCTGTTACCTCCTCCCGTAAAGGAAAAAGCCCTTAAATATGGAATTGTTTGTTTTCAGCCGACAACCTTAAAGGATGAAAAGCTTGCAGAAACGTTAAGAAAATTTAATTGTGATATCTTTGTCGTTGTAGCCTATGGGAAACTTATTCCCCGTTCAATCTTTTCAATTCCGCCACTGCAAACTATTAATCTCCATCCGTCGCTGCTACCAAAATATCGTGGTGCTGCACCTATTGAATGGGCGTTGTATAACGGTGAACAGCAGACCGGGGTTACCGTGCAACGTATCAATGAAGAGCTTGATGCAGGCGACATTGTGCTTCAATCAACGGTAACTATCGCCCCCAATGAAACAGCGGGCGAGCTTTATGAAAAAATTTTACCACTTGCAGCTGATATGCTGGTGAAAGCCATTGATGGTTTGCATGATGGCACCATTACGCCAGTGCCACAGGATCATTCACAGGCAACCTACTGTGGGAAAATTACCAGTGAAACTGCGCGAATAAACTGGAATATGCCATCGTCACATATTCATAATATGGTGCGGGCGTTTAATCCAAAGCCGGTAGCATGGACAACATTCCGTGGTAAAATTATAAAAATATGGAAAACTATGGTTAGCGATAGTTCCTGTTATAGTTCCACTGTACGCCCGGGCACAGTACTGGTGCATTCAAAGCGATTGTTTGTATGCACCGCTAATGGTAGTGTTGAAGTGCTGTCTTTACAACCTGAGACAAAAAAGCCAATGGATGCTAACGCTTTTATTAATGGCTACCGATTACAGGAAGGGGATGCTTTTGAGTAAACGGTATGGGTGACAGATCAAAAAAATTTAAACCAAAAGAACTTCATTTTGTAGATTCTGGATTTTCGGATCTTGAAACACATGTAAAGCGTGAAAAACAGAAAGCTCGGGAACTAAAGAATTCATCGTGGTGGAGAAAAAGGATAGCACCTGGTATATGCCATTATTGTGGCAGAAAATTTAAACCATCGGAACTGACGATGGATCACGTAATACCCCTTTCACGAGGTGGGTATTCAGAAAAAATAAATATTGTTCCGTGTTGCAAGGAATGCAATATAAAGAAAAAATCATTGTTACCTGTTGAATGGGAAGAATATATACAGAATTTAAAAAAAATTGGATTGCAGTAAAATTGTTATTGCTCTTTTTGTGATAGTACACTACATTAATGCAAAAATTAATTAAATAACAAAAATACCTTTTGTGTTAAAAAAAGATGATGGAAAATAACGGTACTGAAAAAGTAAGAAAGGGTGAGATTTTAATTTTACAGGGTGAAGAACCACGGTTTATTTATTATTTACAAAGCGGATTGGTTGAAATCTTGTCTGCACCTTCTGAATATGAAGGGCTTGATAGCAAGATTATTGTTGAGAAAAGCAAACGTGTTGGAATAATAAATGAAAAAAGTGTCATAGCTGGCTTAAGTCTTTTATTCACTGAACCATATAAAAAGACTATACGTGCCATAGAGGATTGTGTAGTCAAAAAATATCCGCTACGGGAAGGGGGGTTTCGTCAGATAGTTGTTGATGACCCTTCGTTTGCTGCATTATTGCTTACACATGTTTTAAAAAGATTAGAATTATCATTAAATGATGTCAAGAAATATACAGTGCTATATCAAAATCTTTGCCGAGTGAATGACAA
>JBFLZD010000086.1 GCA_040756435.1 Spirochaetota bacterium
AAATCAATATCATTATTTAGATCCAATAATTTATAATTCTCATCCATAAATAAATTTCCTTCTAATTAAGTTAAGTAAAATTATTAAGTAAACTTTTTTAATGTAATGTCAGGCATTTCACGTTTAAATTCAGAATCAATATACGCTATTTGTTCTCTTATTATAGCTCTTTTCTCTAAAGCAGGTTTAAAGCAAAAATTTTCAAAATCTGATTTATTAATATCATCCGGTTTTCTAACATTAGGAAATAATAGTTTTAAATAGGCAGTCGTCAACCTTTTAACTGCAGTTACATCCCTTGTATCGGATTTTTTTGGTATTTCTAATAAATCATCTACAACAATTGAAAAATCTGGGCATTCTCTCAAAGAATGCAGTACTTCTGAAAAGTATTCAACATTCAAAGTATAACCATTAACTTTCATACCTTCGTTTATTCTAGGTAACTTCCATCCCTCGATAAATCCATGAAATCTATCTAATAGTGCTGATTCTTGAAAAAAAGAAGGAAGTTCTACAAAATAGTTAACTCTCAAAGGTTGCATATTTCTATCTAATGGAATATTGCCCAATAATATCAATCCAGCTTCGGAATTACCACTGACATTGAAAATTGTGAATTTGCCTAATTCTAGATAATTTTTTAATGCACCCTTCAGTTCATCTTCATCAGAAAATTTTATTGTTTGTATTTCATCAAACGCAACAAAATCATACCGTGTTATAAAGCCAAATGATTTACTTTGTCCATCATAAAACATCTTGGCTCTACTTACAGTACCACCACTTACACACCATCCATTTTTGCTCAAATTATTAAAAATATACGACTTCCCTGTCCCTTTTGGTGCTAATTCAATTATATTCAATCGCGGTTCAACAAAAATTAGCAAACGTGATATAAACATAAGTTTCTGATCTAACGTCACAAAACCTATAGGATTATATTCCATTGATCGAATTAATAAATCTACCCATTCCTCGAGGTTGAAATCATTTCTATTTTCTCTATAATAATCTAAATCAATACTATACGGTTTGAAAGGGGTGTAGTTAGTAATTAAAATATACCCTGAAGTATTATTATAAGGGGGTATATATTTTAAAGTGAATACACCCCACACTTCACCAGCTTTTAATTCATTATATTTATCTAATAAAAACCTGTCCACCTTACCTTCTGTCATTTTAATTTCTAAATCAGGCATTGCAAACCGTATTTCGTCATTGCGTATATCCGGTTCAATTAATGCCCTTGTCAAAATTTTTTTTTCTTGCCTATTTTGAAGAAGATCTGCTTTAATAGTTTTTCCAGTGCTTTTTGTTGGAATAAATTTTTCAATAAATTCTAATAAACTGTATTTGTCCAAATAACCATCTTCCATTGTAAATTTTTGTATTAACCAATCTTTTATATACGATGGTATATTTTTCCCTTTAAAAACACTATAGCTATCGGGAATTTTATTAACGGATTCATCTTGGAATATTGACTTGATTTTTTCATCCATCATGTTAGTCATAACAAATCATTAACCTCCATGCCACCTTTTACAACTATTTCAAAATCTTGCTGATAGGACCCAAT
This sequence comes from Spirochaetota bacterium, assembly GCA_040756435.1. Taxonomy (NCBI): domain Bacteria; kingdom Pseudomonadati; phylum Spirochaetota; species Spirochaetota bacterium. The sequence goes on from JBFLZD010000086.1 coordinate 1,589, forward strand.
TTTTATGGTTATTAACTTTTTACCACTTTTTAATTTAGATAAATTAACTTGATATTTATTTATATTTTTATCAAATTCAGTATTATATTTTTTATTTTCAATTATAACTACTGGCAAACGTGGTGGAAAAGGATCTACTGTAAATGTAATAACTGGTTCCTTTATGTTAATCAAACTATTTAAAACAACAATTTTATATACCTCATTTTCTTTACGCTCAGTATATTTAGCAATAATAACTGGGACTAGAACTTCTTCTGGTGTAGCCCCACCATGTGACTCTCCTCTTGGGATTTGAAATAGCGATACATGTTTAATAGGTACAAGATAACTGTTTCCCTGATATTCATACACAATATAATCTTCACATTCTGAATATATTTCACCCGGTTGCAATTTAACATATCTACCACCATGCTCAGCATTATTAAAATTGTACCTCTTTTTACCTAAAAATTGAGAAATGCCAAATACACTTAGTCCATGGTCGCCTGTAATAAGTATATTTTTTTTTCCCAGTTTGAATTTTTCACTTATCTTTCGTGCAATTGCTGCAATAATTTCAATTTCTTTAATTAATGTCTTTGGATATGAATAATAGTTTTCATTATGTATAAATTGATCTAAATCACGTATAAAAACTGCTTTATCAATTTTATTAACTTCAGTGATTGAAGGCAAATTCACTTTAGCTAAATGAAGATTAAATAAATAATTTTCATTTTCGTCTTGTAATATATTTAAAAGCAAAGAGGCAAATTCAATACCTAAAGCATCAATTTGAATAACTTCATCAATCTTATCATTTATAAAATCTTTTATATCTTTATAACTATAATACCATTTATAAAAAGACTCACTATCATTGTTGAGAGTATTTATCAACTGCTTAAACTTATCTGTTACTGTATTATTAATTTTTGATTTTTTATATTCAACAATATAATCATAAATTTCCTCATTTATAAATGAGTCTTTAATTAATTCATCTTTTACATAATAGTCTAATTCTGGATAAATACTATCAAGAGAAATATTCTTATAATTGATAATGTTTTTTACTATTAATTCTTTTTCAAAATATGTTAATCCAGTTATGCATTTATATATTATTTCTGATGGCATATCTTTTATTTTATTAAGTAACAAATCCTCATAAATATCACTATTTTCATCCTTCAATAAAATCTTTAATCCCTTTAATCGCTCACTAATAAATCTATCATAGTCTTTTAAATCAAAAATATTTAAAAAATATAATTTAGTAAAACTGTAATAACTATATTCTTTTAAACTGTTAAAGATTAAATGCAAATAAGTATCATTGAAATCAGTCAATGAATTTATATAAAGTTTTAACAGCCATATTTTATATTTATGATTACTATCATTATCGTTTTTACTTTTTAATACTATATTTAAAATTTCATCAAAGTCTATCTTTTTAACATTGAAATATTCTTTTATATACTCATAAAGATTTCTTGCTTTTCGTTTATTTATTTCTTGAAGCAATTTTAACCATAGGTCTTTTTCATATTCATTATATTTATTTATGATATCTATATTACATACATATTTAATTAAATCTTTTATTGTATTGATTTTTTTTTACTTGGAAAATCCCATAATCTATTGAATTAGCATATAATGAATTAATAGTATTGGAAGTAACAATGAGCTTTTCATTCAAATAATCCTTCTTATATAAATTCAAATACTCTAGAGAATTGTTTATTAGTGTAATATTATCAAAAGATTTAAAATCATATTGCATATCAGTTAAAAATAAATTATAGTTTTTTTCATTTGAATTTACTTCCCAGAGTGGATCCCATTCTTTTTTGCGTATATATTTATTCCAAAATATAGCATCAAACCTGGCTTTTATTCCTACTAATGGTATATAGATTCTTCTTAAATTTTCATTACTGCTGTTTTCAATTTCAAGAAGGCTTTGAAAAAGGGAATAAAACTCATTATCTTTATAAAACCTAACTATCTCAGATAACAGTATGATAGCAAAACTAATTTCTCCTGAACTTTTTATAATGTTTATAATACGTAGAATATCATTTATAGTTATCCAGGCATCATTGTTTTGTTGAAAAATTTCTATTTCTCTAGTTAAATCCTTTATGATTACATTAGAAGTTTCATAATAATCCAATAATGCTTTTATTTGACTATAATCATTTAAAAAAATAAATCGTACAGGAAAACGAGTATAATATCCCCTTTTTTTTAAATCATCTTGGATATGATCAAATAATTGACTTATATCATTAAAATACATCTATAAATATTCCTCTATCCATTCATATAGTTCTGAATGTTTATCAATTAACTGTAATACTATTTCCTTAAAATCTTTATCTGAACTCTTGATTTTTTCTTTTATTTCACTTTTAACACTATCAGGTATCATCTTTGATAAATTCTTTCTAATCCAGTTTTCAACTTTTTCCTTATTCCAGTAATAATCTTCAAAGTTCATATTTCGCCTTGTTGTTTCAGCAACATCTGTAACAAATCGCAGCCCCAAATCTTGTTTTAACCAATTTTCAAATGAGGCTTGTGCTTTTGTTTTATTAAATATATCTAAATCAACACCCCCCCTTATTATATTGATTGCTTCAACTAAATTATTAGGAAAATTATTTGTTATAATACATGACTTTATTGTTTCAATAAGATGGCTATTATCATCTATACCATACACCCAAAATGGTAATTCTTGATTATTCACCCATTGCTTGATCTTATTTGTTAAATCATATAAAGTATATATTTCATTAAATTTAAATAAAGAACATATTGATGAAATAAATTCATATTCATCTACATACCTTTTTAAATCATCCTCGACTAATGAATAAGCTTTTTCCAAATTGTTTTGCGATAAATGTTTATAAAATGAATTAGCATCAATATTTAATTTATTAGCTTTAATCCATTCCTTTAAGCAATCGCGTAATACATCAGATTTTATATTTTTTGATAATATATTTTCATTGATAGCAATAATTTTATAATATTCTTCTATAACTTCATGGTGATAATTTTGTTCTTCACTTTTAAGGAAATTCTCAATTGTGCTTATACTTTTATAAATTTCTTCGTTATTAAAGGTACAATTAAGCAACCACAGGGGAAGTTTGAATTCGGTGTTTATCTTTTCTCTAATAAAAAGCTTTAGTTCATTTATAGTTCTTGCATTTGTAATATCAAATATTTGCGATAGTAAATTAATAAATTGCTTTTCTTTTTGCGACTGTCCTTTTTGAATATGCCAATCTTTAACTTTTGATTCTACTTTATTCTCATCCCATAAACGTATTTCTTCCTGCATATTTTGGTTTAGGTACAATAAAATATCATTAACATCTTCATGATTAAATTCAATATTCTCAATTTTTTTTAGCCATAGATAAAAGCCCTCACGCATTTTTTCTTTTGTTAAGTTTTTATATAACTCATTTTTCACCTGATTTATAATCGAATATATTTTTTTAATATTATCTTGATTAATTTCTTTATCAACCACTTTAAGTAGATATATTATAGAATCAATAGCAATACAAAATTCTTTTGTATCATTCAATAATTTTAATGACCAAATAGGGTATCCACTTTGTTTTATCCATTCACCTATAGCCCATATTGTTTTATTTAAACTTTCTTCTTTAGACAAAAAAAATAATTCATTTAGTAATTGTATTAATTTTATTTCCTCTTCACTTCCTAATCTTACATTTAATTTTTCTTTATCCTTACCAGTGTCCCAATATTTTAAAAGTGTTACCAATTTATCCCGCATTAATTCCTTTGTTATTTTGTTACCTGTACCGGATTCATATAATTTCCCAACATACTTTCGCATAACAAAACCCAGGATTGCCGCACTAATCATATTTGGATATAATCCAAACGGTGGTTGCCTCAAAAAGTCCAACAATTCAGTAAGGTTAAATTCTTTACCATGACTCTTTTTAATTTCTAAATTTAACTCATTCAATATCTTAACTATCATGTGTTCCTGATTAATATCTTTTTTTATCTCTAAATTGTGAGTAACAATATTTTCTTTATTATCTTTTAATATAAAAACTAAAATATTATGCAATATCATCTTGCTAAAATTTTCAATTGCATCTAATGTTTGGCTGAATAAGAATTGTTCAACTGACTTTTCAGATATTTTTTTATTCCATAGGTTCTCATTTTTTCTTAAATTTTCAATATTTTCAGGACCATATTTGAATATTTCCCGTGATATATCATTGATTTGATTTGATAGTGTATTTGCGGTTACCTTTAATTCATTTCCTTGAAAAATTAATTCAATATCATTTTTCTTTATATGAGTTATCCATGACTCAATAATGTTATTTTGCCAACTGTAATATAGATTTTTATCATCATCATATTTATGTCTTTCAGCTACTTTTGCTCTTGCTATGTATTCCAAAAGCTTGTTATAATCTTTTTCCCCTAATGGTTTATGACTTATTAAAAAAATGGTATTTTTTTCTTTAGGACTTAAATTATCTTTTTTAAAATATTGTTTAATCCTATTTTTAACTGATACAATTTCATTATCATATTTTGCTAAAAATAAAACAATGCCCAATGTATGAGGCTTTGTAAAATCTGTTTTTAATTTACGCTCTAAATCGTTTTCATTTATGGTGGCAGGAGAAATTTTTAAAACTGTTTCCCTTAGTACTTGACCTGTTATATAAGATTCAATCAATTTTAAATGGTTATCATTTTGGGTAATTATTTTTGTAATATCTTCATAATTTCTTCTAGCTTCTTCTATCTCGTGTATAACCTCCTGATGTGGTAGATGCGAAGAGGTAACCAGAAAAAATCCATCCGGTGTTTTTTGAATGTAACCCTGTTCATCAATATATTGTAAAACTTCAGGTACATACTTTTTATACACAGTACTTTCAAACATTGCATAAATATTTTCCTCAACAGGTAAATAAGCTTGCTCCTGCATATTCCTACTGCTGATATCTAAATACAAAATGTTTAATAATAAAATACCCTTAAAGATAACAGCATAGTGATTTCCTTTTTCTTGTATCTTAGTAAGCAATTTAGCTTTTTCTAAAACTGAATGTATTCTATCCTCGGTAGTACGTTCAAAATCGTCAAAAAAGAAATCCCACAAATAATCTGCTGTTAAGAAATATTCATCATTAGGAAATTCCTGTATAAATTTAATAAAACCTTTGGAGTTATCATATAAAAAATTAAATATACTACGCTCGGTTGAACCAATCCGTTCTGCAAGCCTTGTTGATATGAACGCAGTATAAGGATGAATTGGGAATACATCCTTTAATAGTTTATGACCAACATGCTGATTGTTACTTAGTATTTTCCAAAAGACTTTACGAAAGTCATTAGTTTCATATATTGCATTTTTTAATGATTCCCATTTATCAGGATTTTTCTTTCTTATTACATTTGAAATGATATGAAAAGTTGTTACATCCTGCATTTTATAATTTTTTGAATGAAACCTATCTAATACTTTTTCAATATCTTTATTATCAATTGATCTGGCTTGATTTGGATCTTTGTGGCTTATAATAAATAAATATATATCTTCATCTTTTGTTCTTTCTGCAATATTTTGTAAAATATTTAAATATGAAGGGCCATCCGGCGACTCTAATACAGAAGTATATTCATCCCAATATAATGCTAAAGCAGTAGCATAGTTTTCTTTTTTTAATTTTGTTGTAACATCTTCTAACCAGTCTTCAATTTTATAAAATGGTAAAGCAATATCCTCCAATGATTCCTCTATTAATCGCAAAACTTCTATATTATTAGATTGTAGTTTTGTTATCAAATCTTCTATCGATGAAACATAAGATTGTATTTTAGTTTTATTATTTAATATATTATTCCAATTTATTAGACTATTTTCTTTTTTTATATATTCAATATATTTTTCAAAATCACTTTTTACATTTATAGCAATACAATTGTTTATTAACGCTGTTTTAACGGCTCTTTCAATTGCCAGAACAAAGGTCTTAGTATCATAAATACCAGATAATCCTTTAATTACAACCGGAAAAACACGATTACTGTCTCTAAACTTTAGTAGTCTTTGCCTTGTTTGAGCCTTTTCTATACGTTCAATATAATCCTGTATTTGCTCTAGTGGATCAAATAAGATATGTTTAATCACCCCGGTAGCATGACTTTTACCAACTCCATAAGTTCCATGAATCCATATTGACTTTTTCAAGTTTGGCTCATTTGATTCAAGTGAATCCAAAAAAGTTAATAAGATGTCCTCAAAATCAGGTGTGGGTATAAATTGTTTCCAATAATTCTTTTTTTCACTTGTTATATCATAGGTAGGTTCAAAATAATCATACAACTCTATAATTTCACTGTATTTCATGGCTTCCTCCAATACGTTTCACAATATCAATACTGGTTAATTCCTGATAAAGTTTGATAACATGATAATTATTTTCCAATAACACATCAAAAAAGTTGGTATGCCATATTGTTTTCAAAATGTATTCCCCTTTTGGGGATGTAATAGTAAAAACTTTTTGAGGGCTTCCATCTAGATGTTCAATTTCATCAATTATAAAATTATACATGTTATGTTTATCAGCAAACATATATAAATTATAAAGAATAGCTTCGGCAAGAACATCAAGATCGCCCTCCTTTATTACTATTCTTTCTCTTCCTTGTTTTTTTATTATACCCTGTTTTAATTCATAACCAATAGGCGTGCGTTCAAATGTTCCTACAAGAGAATGATAAGCATTTATAATATATCTATTTTTTTTACCATAATTATCAAACAATATATTTATTTTATTATCCTTAGAATAAATACCTTTATTTACATAATTCAAAAAATTAAAAAGTGTTGAATTGTATGATAAATTAACCCATAATATACTCCATAGTAAAAATTTTTTAGAATGGTAATTACTAATAAATTTTTCTAATTCTAAACCATAATTAGAAAGTCTATAATTTTTATCTAAATTTTTTAAATCCTTTAAGTAATATTTTAAAGAATCAATTTGCCTATCCCCTAAATATAGTTTATATATATCATA
>JBFLZD010000087.1 GCA_040756435.1 Spirochaetota bacterium
TGACGGGGATGCGTTTATACGACAGCACATAGTTTATGAAATTTATAATGAAGGTATGCAGCGGTAATTTATACAGAGGTGCATAGTGTTTGAAAAGTTCTAGATGTTCAGAGGCAATACAGGTGGTAGTTTCTATATTCATATAATCCCTCCAAAGTATATATTTAGCAGTGAAACAGTAATAGCTACTGTGCTTAAATATAAAATATATCATGAATAATGCAAATAAAAAAAGTTGGTATAATATCTATTTAGTTAATATGGCTAAAACATTTTTTAAACTTGATAACAGAATTTTAGAAATACAACAAAATTATATGTTTACCATCAATAATATGTACAAAGAATAAAAAATTAATGTATGATTACAGCATGATATTTTAAAAGTAATATAAATATTTATCCACTAACGGGTGATTGCCAAAAATCAACGAGCTAACTTTATCCTGTATTATTTGTGAGATAGCTCCGGGAACGGGGCTAAATGTAACTTTATCAATGCTTGCAATAGGCTGTATGTTATTGACGCTGCCGCTGAAAAAAGCTTCCGAATACTGATTGATGCTTTCTACAGGGATGTCGCATTCTATAGCAGGAATGTTATCATGATTGGCTATATCAAGTACTATCATTCGTGTTATACCTGGCATTATTGAACGAAGAGTCGGCGTATAAAGGCTCTGACCCTTTACAAAAAAGATATTAGCAGTGGCAGCTTCGGCTATATAACCCTGAGTATCCACAAGTATAGCATCGGTGAACCCTTTTTGCTTTGCTTCCATTTGTGCTAAATAGCTGTTTACGTAATTACCTGCAACTTTTGCGTACACAGGCACGGTTAAAGGGTCAATTTTTTTATACGTGCTGATGCATGCACAGGAAGGTTTTGAAAGCTCATGTACATCAAAATTCAGAGTTTCGTAATTGATGCAGAATATTGCAAGAGAAATCTTCTGAGAATGTGGTACAATGGTGAGTTCTATATCATCATAATAGGCAAAGAATTTAACAAGGCCGTTTTTACAATTATTGGCCTTTACACAGGTAACTATCGCTTCAACTATTTGTTCTTTGCTATATGGTAACTGTATGTGCAATGCTCTGGCACTGTTGAAAAACCGCTCACAATGTTGATGTAATCCCAACAGGGCAGTGCCTTTATCATTGGTAACTATCTCCAAAACTTCAAATATGGCTGTCCCCCTGCTGAAACTATGTGAAAGCAAGGAAACCTTTGCATTATGCACATCGATTAAAGTACCATTGAACCACGCAACCATGGGTCATACCTTTTTTATTTAAGCTAATATATACCACATTAAGTACAGACGCTTGTAACACATACGTATGTACTAAGTCAAATCAATAAAAAATTTTGATTATATGCTAAAAAAATAAAAAGAGGGCGTACATTTGAATTAGATAATGCAAAAATAATTTGGGTAGAGCGCATCCAGACAAAAGTTATGATATGAGTTGTGATAGGAGATGGAGATAATGTTGCTTATATTACATATTAGAGGTGTACTGTGGGGGTTCATGGGATTCTTTGTTTAATACAGTTACTGTTTATTGGGTTATTGCTGATGCTAAATGTTAAGATATTTTCAAAGGCTTTTTGACCGAAAAAATAAGTGTTAAATCAGCATGTGCATATACTGTACGGTTTGGTGACTACATTTTGTATTTCATATTTCACTGTTGGTTTTCTATATTCTGCGTTTACTGGGCTTTTTGCTGGATTGGTTCTGGAATTTTTGCAATATTTTATACGTGGCGATAACTTACACATAGAAGACAGAATACGTGATATCTTTTTCTGGACATTTCGCGGAATGATAGGGTATAGTTTTTATATTGTAAAAATAAAAAAGTGTGAAAAATAAATAAAGAGGCAGTAGTAATTCTGTTAAATAATATAAAAATTTATTGACAAAATTATGGATCTATACTATGAGTGAGTAATCACTCATAGTAATTTATAACGTAGTATGCCGATAATAGTATTGGGAGCAAAATTATCGTTAATGCTATTATGAATTTCAAGGTGTCAATTTAGAAGAACTATCTGAAAAATGATTGTGGATAGCTGGTGCTTTGAAACGTTATAAAGAATTTTTATGTGTTATTCATGCAGAAATTTTACACCTGATTCTATTGTAAAAGGAGGTATGTCTTAGGATATATATTTCATCGAAAACGATATAATGCTTGACAAATTTTAAATTTACGCTATATTGCATTTGAGACATAAAACAAATATTGGGATTTTTGTTATAAATAAACGGAGGAGTATCCATGCTGGAGTACAATGTAAAGAATGAGTATGAGCTCATTGCCAAGCATTGCCCACAATGCCAGGCTCTGGTCATGGCAGCGGTAGTGAAAACTTTGCAGGGTGAAATCCTGAAATATAAGGATATCCGCTGCTCAAGCTGTGATTGGCAAAGCCCATTAGCTCAGCTAAAAAGTTCTTGCTAAAATAAGGCTATTCAGAGTAATAGCACTGCCATAGTTATAATATCTTCTGGTGGTCAATTTGTTGACACTGAAAGATTAATAGTGTTAACATACACACAGAGGATGGGATCCTTAAAAAATCATAAAAGAGGTAACACTATGGCAGTAGAGCAAACGTTGGTCATCATAAAACCTGATGGCCTTGTAAAGTCATTAACAGGGAATATTTTAACCCGCCTTTCAGAAGCAAAATTAATAATCGTTGGTGCTAAGGCAGTCCGTGTTTCAAGAGAACTGGCTGAAAAGCACTATGAACATTTAAAAGATAAGCCCTTCTTTGAAGAGTTGATTCAGTACATTATGGGGGAGTTACATAAAACCTATAGAGTTGTTGCATTTGTATATGAAGGTGAGGATGCAATAAAGAAAGTAAGAGATATAGTAGGTGATACTAACCCTGAAAATGCAAATCCTGTTACTATACGGGGAGCATATGGAAGAATTACCACAAGTGGTGTATTTGAAAATGTTGTGCATGCTTCATCAAGCCCTGAAGATGCTGAAAAAGAAATTAAATTGTGGTTTGAGCCTCATGAACTTGTTGATATTCTTTATCCTGTTAAAGAAGTGACCCTTGAAAAAGTAACAAAGAAGGTATGGGCGTAAGAAGATGTAAATTGCAATTCGCATCTTCATATCATAATTATTATGGAGGATTTATTATATGCGGATTATTCTTTTAGGTGCACCGGGAGCTGGTAAAGGAACTATCGCCAAAATGCTTGTTGAAAAATATGGAATTGTTCAGATTTCCACTGGCGACATATTGCGTCAGGCGGTGAAGGAAGGTACACCGGTAGGGAAAAAAGCAGCAGAGTATATGAATACTGGAAAACTGGTTCCTGATGAACTGATCATGGATATTATAGAAGAGCGCATAGCACGGCCTGATTGCGCAAATGGGTTTATATTTGATGGATTCCCAAGAACCATACCTCAGGCTGAGGCACTTGAAAAATTATTTGCTACCAAAAATATGACTATTGATGCAATCATTAATCTTGAAGTGCCTGAAGATGTGGTTTTAAAAAGGCTTACCAGCCGCAGAACCTGTTCAAATCCTGATTGCCAGGCAATTTATAATATTAATACCATGCCGCCAAAGAAGGATGGTATATGTGATAAGTGCGGCAGTAAACTGGTGCAGCGTGATGATGAAACGGAAGAAGCAATAAAGGTACGCCTTTCCACATATTATGAAAAAACACAGCCTCTGATTGATTATTACAAGAGCAATAAAACCTATTTTGCAGTACCTTCACTGATTGCTCAGGAAACATTTGATGAAATTGTTAAGCGATTAGGCAAATAAAAATTTCTTTACAAAAAGATCAGATGTATTTTTTATAATTGAATGGAATATTTGTAATAGATAGTGTTGGGACATCACCTACACTATAAACTATGTATGGAGAGATGCCTGAGAGGTCGAAAGGGGCGGTCTCGAAAACCGTTGTCCCGGGTGACCGGGACCGAGGGTTCGAATCCCTCTCTCTCCGGATGGTAGCAAAAGAATCAGAGATTGTTTTTGAAAGTGCTATATGTAAATATGGAAAACATGAACCAAATTTGTACATTGTACTGAAATCGTTTCAATGAATGATTGTAAAATTGTATTATTCCACCCACAGAGAATAAAACGTAGATATTCATATTGAATTTTAAAGATTATTGACAATAAAACTACACAAGGTAAAAGTGTAATAACGTAACAATTAAAAACTTACGGAGAGATGTCTGAGAGGCCGAAAGAGCACGGTTGGAAACCGTGTGTAGCGCAAGCTACCGGGGGTTCGAATCCCCCTCTCTCCGAAGAAAAAAGCTTGGTAAAAGGAATATATGTCATATCAGGTAATTGCACGAAAGTGGCGCCCGCAAACCTACAGTGAAGTTGTAGCCCAGGAACATGTAGCAAAAACTATAGCAAATAGCATCAGCAAGGGAAGAATTTCCCATGCTTATCTTTTTGCAGGTCCCAGGGGTGTGGGCAAAACCACCATGGCACGTATTGTAGCAAAGTCACTCAATTGTGTTAATGGACCAACACCTGAGCCATGTGGAGTATGCGAATTCTGTACCGAGATTAAAAATGGCAATTCTTTTGATGTTATTGAAATAGATGGCGCATCCAATACTGGCGTTGATAATATCCGCGAATTGCGCGAAAATGTTCATTCTGCACCTTTAAAATCCCGCTATAAAGTATATATCATTGATGAAGTGCACATGCTATCAAAATCAGCATTTAATGCGCTTCTCAAAACACTTGAAGAACCTCCACCACATGTTGTATTTATATTTGCAACTACCGAAATTCACCAGATCCCTGAAACAATACTGTCGCGGTGTCAGAAATTTATATTTAAGCGCATCCATGTTTCCCAGATTGTAAAACAGCTTTCTACTATTGCTGAGAAAGAAGGATATAGCATTGACCAGAAGGCGTTGTATCATATTGCCCGTGCCAGTGGCGGTTCGATGCGCGATGCCCAATCACTGCTGGATCAGGTTATTTCGTTTGGAGGCAAAGAGGTTACTGAGCAGGATGTTCTTTCTCTTTTGGGTATTGTTTCATTAAAACAGTACTGTGATTGCATTTCAATTATTGTGCAGGGTGATGTTCCGTCACTTATCCATTTCATTGAGGATATCATAACTGCAGGTGTAGATATTGCCCGATTTGTCACCGGTTTTGCAGATGTGGTGTACGCTATGCGTTTGTGCAGTGTTGCCGATGTATCAGCACTGCTGGGCTACTCTGATGAAGAGCTAAATATTTTAAAGCAGACTGCACAGCATTTTCATGATGAGCAGTTGAGTCTTTTTTATACTATGCTTCTGGATTGCCAGAAAGAATTAAAATATACCGGCAATGAACGTGCTGTTGTTGAGATGTTCTGTATTGACATTATGCACATGTTAAAACGGCCAACGTTAGCTTCAATTTTAAAACAACTGGATGAAACCCCGCAGACAGTTCAAAAAAAAAACCTGAATGACGATACACCAAAAGAAAGTAAAACGCAGGATGATACAAAAATCATCATGCATGCATGGACTCAGTTTCTACAAAATCTGCGTGAAAGCAAGCAGTATATGTTCTTTAAACTTACCCATGTGAAAGCGTCATACAGTGAGGGGCAACTGGTTCTTTTGGTTATGGGCGATAGTACCAATGGATTTTATAAACAGTTACTATCGAAACAGGAAATAAAACAAATTGAAGACGAATTATTTAAACTCAGCAAACGCAAGGTGGCAATACGCATTGAATCAGCTAAAAATGATGTGCCGCCACCTGAAGCGGTGATGTTGCCCCATGCTGAGGATCCGGAAAAGCCACATCCACTGGTTGAGCAGATTAAAACCATTTTTGATGGTGAAATTATAAAATAACAAGGAGCATTACGATGAATTTTAAAGATATTGGTCAGTTAATGAAAGCACAGAGCGAGTTAAAAAAAATTCAAAAGCGGTTGAAAAAAGCTGAAGTTACTGCTACAAGCCGTGATGAGATGGTAACCGCTACCGCTAATGGTGATAATGAGCTGGTTTCAATTATAATTAATGAGGAAAAGTTCAAAAATAGTAATGTAAAAACGCTGGAACGCAATATTATTGAGGCTGTGAATAAAGCATTTGAAGATGCAAAGGAAATGGCATCAAAAGAAATGATGAAACTTACAGGTGAAATGGATATATTTGGCATGGCAAATGAACTTAAAAAATTCATGAAATAATATGAATCTACCATCTAAATATCTGGAAAACTGCATTCATGAGCTATCAAAATTGCCGGGAATTGGCTCTAAAAGTGCATCGCGTATTGCGTTTTTTTTATTGAAAACACCAAAAGCTAATGTTGATGCTCTGATTGGTGCTATAAACCAGCTGAAGGATAATATACGGTATTGTGAAGAATGTGGCGGAATATCTGATGAAGCTTTGTGCAGTGTGTGCAGTGATAATGAAAGGGATAAAACCATCCTGTGTGTAGTAGAAGAGCCTGAAGATATGCTCAGCATTGAAAAATCAGGTGCATTTAATGGCCTGTATCATGTACTTGGTGGTGTTATCTCTCCACTGGATGGTGTGGGGCCCGAAGAACTTTCAATCAACAAGCTTGTTGAGCGATGTAAAAGTGGCATTAAAGAAGTTATTATTGCCACAAACCCCACAATAGAAGGTGATGCAACAGCCCTGTATATTGCATCCCTTCTGAAACCATTGAATATTAAAGTCATGCGCATTGCCCATGGATTGCCGGTTGGTTCTGACTTAGAGTTTGTTGATGCACCTACGCTTGCAAAATCCATTACCGGCAGAAGGGAAATGTAGGCTATTTTCTGCCGCTTACCTCAAATACTATAGGAATTCCATGCCAGTTAAGCTCTTGCTGCAATGTTTTTTCCAGAAAACGAGATACATCTTTGCGGAATAATTCTGGTTTGTTGACAAAAAGGCGTATGACAGGTGGTGATGTATTGGTTTGTGTTGCGTAGTATATCTTTAAATCCCCACCAAGCAAAGGCATAACATGCCTTTTCTGCACGTTTTCCAATATCACATTAATCTTTGATGTTTCAACTTTCTGTTTTGCACGGGTACTTATTTCCAGTGCTGTCTGCAATAATTTATGTATGCGTAATTTTTGCAAAGCTGATATGGAAATAATAGGGAAGTCTATTGCGCGATAGTATTTAAATAGTATTCTATCCTTAAAATTTTCAAATGTTTTGTGATCTTTTTGAATCAGGTCCCATTTGTTAATGGCAAGGACAGTGGGTTTGTGCAATTCCATGATGATGTCGGCAATCTTTTTATCTGTTTCGGTAATGCTGCTGGTTGCATCAATTAAATGAATGACGACATCAGCTTTGGCGATAGCTTCTTTGGAACGGACTAAAGCATAATATTCAATTGTATTGTCAATTCTGCTTTCCCTGCGTATGCCGGCAGTATCGATAATCATGATGATTTTGCCATGAAATTTGAATGTCTCATCAATACTATCGCGTGTTGTACCTGGTATTTCAGATACTACTGCACGCTGATACCCCAGAAACGCATTTAATAGTGTAGATTTGCCAGAATTTGGACGCCCAACAAGTGCAATTTTACAATCAATTTCAATAGTTTTCTTCTTTTTATGGGGAAGATGAGTTACTATTGTATCCAGAAGGAGATCAATATTGCGCTTATGTAATGCTGAAATTGGGATAAATTCCTGTCCAAGTTCATAAAAATTAGGAAGACATTCCATATCTTCTTTATGGTCTATTTTATTTATGGCAATGATATATGGCTTATTGAATTTGCGAATCAATTCCAGCAACTCATAATCGTATGAAGCAATATCGGGTTTTTCAAACAACAATACAAAAACATCAGTCGATTGCAGGTGATGAAATGCTACCTGTTTAATGTGATCAGACAGGGTTGCATTTGGTTCTAGATCAAGACCTGGAGTATCATTGATGATAAAAGTAACTTCGCGGTAGTGCAGAATATACGAGACAACATCACGTGTAAGCCCGGGATGTTCGTCAACAATTGCTTTACGCTGCTTAATAATTGTATTAAACAGAGTTGATTTGCCAACATTTTGCCTTCCAATGATTGATATAACTGGCAATTCTTTCACAGAATTCCTCACACTATTTGTTTTATATAAGCTATCTTCAATTATTATTATTAAAATTTTGAATGTTAATTACTAGTCCTGCCTTTAGTTGCATGGGTCATCTTTTGCAAAGCTTTATTCATAATATTTAATTCATGAGCAATTATCTTATAATAATAAAAATGTATAAGAACATGATGTCAATAGTTATTTAAGCAATTAGGAAATTAATTTCTAATGTTTTTAATGATTTTATTCGAATTTTAAATAAGTTAAAATAATTTAAAAAATTTTTCGCTAATTATTCCTGAATGTGGAAATTTGAATAAAATATAAAAGGGGGTGTCCCAAAAGACACCTCTTTTTTTTAAAAAAATTAATTTACAAGCAATTAATGCGACATAAAATTGTCGCATGAAAAAACAACGAAAACCAACAATACCAGTATTTAAGGAATACCATCA
>JBFLZD010000088.1 GCA_040756435.1 Spirochaetota bacterium
ATATAATGGAAAGTGGTATGCTCTGGGAAAGAAAAAGGAAGTGTTTGCGATAAAAGGCAGCAAACCGATTGAAAAAATTATATACTATGCTGGTAGAAAGCCTGTGTTAACTGAAGTATTCAAAGATTTAGGGTTTGACGTGAGCCTGGACTGGACAGGGTTTGATGAAATAGATTTCCAGGGATTTTTTATGATGAATGCAGCTAAAAACTTTGATGAATTTATGGAGGGTGCAAAACATATACGGATATCTCCACAGAATGTTGCTTATGCTGATGATCAGGGTAACATTGCTTTCAGGGTTATTGGTTCTCTCCCGTTGCGTAAAAAAGGAACGGGCAATATCATACAGGATGGCGAAAAAGTAATATGTAACTGGGAAGGTAATATTCCAGATGATAAATATCCCATGATTAAAAATCCTCAGCGTGGGTATATTGCAACTGCCAACAATCTCAATGTTAAGGATTATCCCTATGCCCTGAATGCAACCTATGCGCCTGGATATCGGTATGAAAATATTGCACGCATGTTACGAGGAAAAAAGAACCTGGATGTTGAGTATATGAAAACCATACAGACAGATACTCACACTGTATTGGCAGGAAAAATAAAAAACATAGTAAAGAAGTATGTCAGCCGTGAAAAACTGGAAGAATACATGAAGCGGGCATACGATATGCTCATGCAATGGGATGGTAACAGCAGCAGGGATTCAGTTGCAGCATCTATCTACAATACATTTTATGTACGGTTTGCCTACCAGACACTGGTAGATGAACTTGGTGATGAAGTTGCTACTGAATATGTCAGTGAGCGTTATATCAGTATGGAACGCTTTTTTGAAATGGTAAAGACGGGCAGTGTTTTCTTTGATGATACCAGTACTCAACAAAAGGAAACAATTGGTGATATTGCCACCAGGGCATTTACGGAAACATGCATTTTGCTTGAAGATATTTATGGCACAAAAAAGATTGAAAAGTGGCAGTGGGGGCAGATTCATAAAATTAAATTTGACCATGTGCTGGGGAAATCATCACTGTTCAGGCCACTGGTCAATTACGGGCCGTTTCCGTTTGAAGGCGATGGTGAAACAAACTGTCGTGCAAAATTCCTGGAAGTAGTACCACCATTTATTGCGGATTTAGCATCTGCACCGCGTATCATTGTAATGTTTAATCCTCATCCTTCAGGGTACATGATGCTCATTACAGGTGAAAATGAACACTTCATGAGTAAGCACAATACGGATATGGTGGATGCATGGCTGGCTCATGAATATTTCAGTATGCAAGGGGAAAAAGCTACCTATTCAATGAAACTGGTACCGGCAAAATTTTAATATACAAGGGGGGGGGATAATGAAAATCCTGATAACTGGCGCAACTGGTTTTATAGGCTCAGTTCTGGTACATAAACTACTGTCACAGGGGTATTCAGTACGTGCACTGGTATTGCCGGGTGAAGAATGTAAAAACCTTTCACAAGCAGGAGTAGAAATTGCATACGGTGATTTGACCAATACAGAAAGTATTGCTGGTATATGTATTTTGCAATCCTTTGCATATTCGCTCGCCGTTAACTCGATTGGCAGTAGCGGTGATAGGCAGGGACAATGACGTTGATACTACACTGACGCAAGCTGAATTGGGGTGGAGAACAATGGTGGCGTATGATGAAGCTATGCTACATAGTGCTATAGCCCCTTTGTCATATTTCCTTAAATTGTATTGACTTAAAACCGCATCATAGAAATAATCAACCTTCATCACAAGTATATAAAACTATATTTCTATGTATAAACACAATGGGGTTGTATGGGGTATCACATAACTACAAAAAAATTATATCTATCAATAGCTCTTTTCTTTTTTCTGATGCAACCAGTTTTTGCCCAGGATAGTAATGCTCAAAGCACTGATGCCCAGAACTATCGCAACATGAATATAGATATGCAGGTGGTATATGGGCAATACAACGATATGCTGTCAACGGTTAACCTTTCACAGGAGCAGGAAGGCTTTGTATATCTCCTGCGAACATATTTAAAAAAATCCAATGACTATGGATATAAAGATGACATCTATAAAAACACAAGCTATTACCAAAACCGCATTGGATTTACCGGCAATGTCACTGCCTCAGAAACCTGGAAATCAATTTTTGATATAAGCGTGCATAATGATTCATACGGAATGGCTGAAAATCCCGTGTATAGCCGTGAAGAAAAGGATAACGTTATCCTTGACTGGAAAAATATAGTAAAGTACAGCCCCTCGTTTGAAATGTATTATGGCATAGGTGGTGCACAGTATTACCACAGGCTGATTGGAACAACAACGCAAGGTGAAACAAGCCGCGTGTATCAGGGACATGGCCAAATTGGGGGTGAATATATATGGTCGGCATCCAACCGCTTTAAGTATTCATCAACGGTGTATGGCTATAAATATGAAGAATATGAAAATGATTTTTTTTGTAACAATGAGATAGTTGATGACTTTAATATAACAAAGGATGTGGGAGTAACTATTGGCCTCAATGCAGATTTTAACAGGGATGATCACTGGTTGCTGGGGCCAATTATTGGAGCAAGTTATAAAGGTTTCAGTAATTCTAGCTTCATATTACAGTACAGTTACTTCATGCAGCCGTTCAAGCCTGAAGAATTATATTTGCAGCAAAAGTTTATTGCGCCAATATACAATCTTGAACCGGCTCATGTTCACAAAGTCCATGCAAAGATTGATTATAAAATGAATAGCTTAATAACAATGCAGGTGGTATCGCAGACTGAACACAATAACAACTTTTATAATTATGTAACTGTTCCAGGCGATGTGTTAACCGCTGTGGGTATTGAGTCATGGGTTTTTACTAATAGCGTAATGCTAGTGCTGAATATTGTTCCCAAAGTGCTCAATGTTGATGCGCAGTATACCTATGCATATTATCATGCTGATGAACATATAACCTACAGGCCACAGCATTTAGTTGCCATGGCAATAACCTATAATGGGACAAAGTGGAAAATCAATCTTTCTCATGATATTGCAAGTTCAGTATATACCTCGCCCGTTGATGATACCAAACTCAAATCGCGGGTGGTTGGGTATTTAGATTTACAGCGAAAAATGCTTGAAGGCTTTTTTGCATATTTTAGAGTGGAAAATTTATATAACAATCGCTATTATCTTCGCGAAAATTATCCGGAATCTGGTATCAAGGGATTGTTTGGCATACGGATATTATTATAGGCGATAGTTCATAACATAAAATCACAGGATAAAACACTATGCACAGTGGTACATTAATTGGCGTATTTGATGCCGTGCCAACATGGGTAATGCTTTTACCAATTTTGCTCTGTTCGGTGATAGCTGTTGCAGCTATCGTTGAAAGGATAATTTTTTACCGGAGAATTAATGCCGATTATGCACTGCTGGTTAGCAGTGTTCATAAAGAATGCAGTGCAAACAATATCCAGCAGGCGTTACTGTTGTGCAAAAGGGTGCCAGGTCCCATAAGCGAGCTCATCCACAATGCCATAACCTTTGCCAGTACCAAAAAGGAACGCGAAGGCCTTATTGCCGAACAGGTATATGCTGCACAAAAAGCTATTGAGAAGCATATAGGCATTATAGCAACTATCGCTACCATAGCGCCAATGTTTGGGCTTTTGGGAACTGTGACCGGTATGATGAAATCATTCAGTGCCTTATCAAAGGTGGGCAGTGTGGCACAGGATTTGCTGGCGTATGGCATTGCCGAAGCGCTTATCACAACAGCATTGGGTTTGCTTGTAGCAATACCGTCATGGATTTTCTATAATTATCTGGTAAGCCGTGTGGAAAGGTTTAATAAAGATCTTGAATATGTAGCAAATACACTGCTGGATTTTCCATTATGTTCAATAGAACAGAAACAGTAGTAATAGTACTGCTATAATAAAAAGGCATGCATTGAAGCACATATGGATCAAGGGTTGAAAACTACAATAAAAGTAAAAAGTAAATTAGGGTATAGATCCTTAATTGATATAACGTCGCTTGTTGACATGACATTTTTGCTGGTAGCTTTTTTTATGGTGACATCAAGTTTTGGGTCACTATCGTCCATTACCGTACACCTGCCCAAG
Source organism: Spirochaetota bacterium (assembly GCA_040756435.1). Classification (NCBI taxonomy): domain Bacteria; kingdom Pseudomonadati; phylum Spirochaetota; species Spirochaetota bacterium. Next base: position 4,142 of record JBFLZD010000088.1, read on the forward strand.
GCAGTTCAGTCGGGGCAAATGCAGCATGCCAATATGGTTATCAGTATAAATGAAAAAAATGAGGTTTTTGTTAATGATGTAAAATATCCTTTAGGGGATTTGTTGCAGGAATTCAGGAAAAGAAAGGAATTAGTTAAAGACAAAGTGGTTATTATCCGCGGTGACAGGGACGCAAATTATGAAACAATCATTACCGTGATGGATCTGCTCAATCAGGCAGGTATCCCACGATTTACACTGGCAACAGTTAAACCTAAATGAAAACTGCAAATGAAATATAGCAAACAATACCGTGAATGGTAAATGCTGTGGTTAAAATAGGATAAAGGAATTGGACAGGATGAAGAAAGCAGGGATTTTTGTTACAGTAATTGTTATAATAGCACTATTGAACGGTGGTTTTGGACAGCCCTCAAAATATGAAGGAAAGATAGTTAAAAAGATAGAGTTTACCGGGCTTTTAGATGTTGATGAAGAAGACCTGTTAGATGTTATGACCACTGAAGTTGGTTATCCCCTGAGAGCAGTGGAAATACGTGAGGATATAAAGAAAATCTTTAAAACCGGAAAGTTTGAAAATATCATTGTTGAAACCGAAGAATATCAGGATGGTGTTGCTGTGCGTTTTGTATGCACTGAACGACCAATCGTGAATAAAATTATATTCAAAGGAGTAGAGGAAGTAAGCGAAACAACCCTGAAAGAGGAGTTGCCAATTAAAGAAGGTGATGTATATCGCAAAGATAAGGTTGAAATGGCACTTAGTAAAATCCGCAATAAATATGAAACAGAAGGCCTTTTCAATGCAATTGTGAAGTACAAAGTTGAAGAGGAAAAAGATGAAAAGAATGCAGTCAATGTCATATTTATTGTGGATGAAGGGGAAGATATTAAAGTACAGAAAATAGCTATAGTTGGCAATACAATTGTTCCCTTAAGCACATTAAAAGGTTTATTGCAAACTGAAGAGGAAGGCCTCTTTGCTGATGCAAAATTCAATAAGGCCACCTATGAGGACGATAAAGCAAAAATACTGGCGTATTACCGTGAATTGGGATATTTAGATGCTGATATTGTTGAAGATACTGTGGATTACCGATGGTTAGATCCAGAAACACAGGAAAAGCGTGGCATATACATAACAATAAAATTGCGCGAAGGCGAGCGTTATTATTTTGATGGGTATGAAGTATCAGGTAACGAGGTATTTTCCACTGAAGAAATTACAGCGCAATTTGAACAAACTAAAATAGGTGATCCATTTAATGATACCCTGTATCAAAAAGATCGCCAGATGATAAGTTTTACCTATGCAACAAAAGGGTATATCTTTGCGCGGATAATCCCGGAACGCAAAATAACTGAAAAAGAAGTGGATGTTAATGGGAAAAAAGAAAAACGAAAATTTGTCTTTACCCATTTCCATATTAAAGAAGGCTCGCAGGCATATATAGAAAATATCATTATCAAAGGAAATCAAAAAACCAAGGATAAGGTTATCCGCCGTGAATTGGTTGTGTACGAAGGTGAGCTTTTCAACTCGTACAAGATGCAGCTTTCGCGCGAGCGTGTATACAATTTAGGGTTCTTCAAAGAAGTTAACTTTGATGTACGGCCTGGATCAAAAGAAGGGTATATGAACCTCATTGTAGATGTTGTGGAACAGCCATCAGGTACTATTTCACTTGGTGGTGGCTGGGGTTCCATGACGGGTTTTTCCATATTTGCTGATGTTGCGGAAAATAACTTTATGGGCAATGGTCAGCGTATTTCACTTCGCTTTGAGTATGGCCCACTGCGAAATTCTATTACGCTTGGTTTCAATGAACCATGGCTTTTTGATAAGCCCATTGGGCTTAACCTGTCTGTTTTCTATATGCTATCAACTATCGAACAGAGTTCAATATTTACCAATTCAAATCAAAAAGCATCACATCAAACGCAGCAATATGGTTATTCAATAGGCTTAAATTACAGGTTCTGGTACTACTATGGCATTGGCTCTGTGTGGTACCATGCCATGAAGGAAGTTATTAATGCATCCGGAAACAGCACCGATACTGTTTTTCTGGAACAGGCTCAAGGGTTACAGGAAAAGCGTAAACTAACCCTGTATGCATACCGTGACTCAAAAGATAACTATCTGAATCCAACCCGTGGCTGGAGGGCTGAGTTTTCTGCATCCTTTACAGGTGGCTATATAATTCGTGGTGATGACCACTGGGTGCAGTATTCCCCTGATCTGTACTGGTATTTTTCACCATTTCATTTGCCTTTCCTGAAAACACATCCGTGCGTCATTGAGCTGCGTTTTAACGGTACATTTATAACTCCACCATGGTTTAAAAATAAGATGTACGATGTACAGGATCCTGATAAAAATCCATGGCTTGAATCTGAAGACCGGCTTTACATTGGCGGTCCTGAGACATTGCGCGGATGGGAAATCCTGGATTTTGACTTTCCCGATTCCTGGCGCTATGGTTTATTCCACCGTATCCTGTATGGTGCTGAATTTAGAATACCCATCCATCCAACGTTTTTATGGTTTGTATTCTTCTTTGATGCAGGTTCGGTGTGGACCGATAGTTTCTGGGAAAAGAGTTTAGAGCAATCAACCAGGGACATCATCAATGAAGACAAAGCCAATGGCTTGCTTTATGACATACGGGATATAAATAAGATTGACTACATGTCTTATTTCAAATATTCTTATGGATTTGGATTTAAGATTCAGATACCTATGATGCCACTACGATTCTGGTTTGGACGAAAATTAGCATGGGTTGGCAGAGATGATGGCTATTTTAAACCATTGAGTGGTTTCCAGTTCCAGTTTGGTATTGGGGATATGCGATTTTGATAATGAAACGTTTAGTTATATTTATACTGAGTTTACTAATAGTATCATGCCAGACAGTTGATAGAGATGACAGCCTTGCAATCAGGTATGTTCAGTTACCCATGTTATATAATTACATGATTCAGACATCACCGGATGCTCTTATTTTGCAAAAGCAATATAATGAGTTGAAAATGCAGCTTGATACCCCATCAGTAAATGATACTGAAAGGAAAGAGCTTGTAGTAAAGCTTCAATCTATTGCAGACGAGATGGATAAGCAGAAAAAAGTTTTTTTAACAGATATTCAGCAGGCCATAGCAACTGTAGCAAAACGTAATGGGTACACAATAGTCCTTGGTGGCGGTGACACTGTTGTATATGCAAAAGACGGGTATGATATTACCAGTGAAGTACTCAAAGAGCTTGCAGCATTGCGCTTACAGAAATCACCTGCAGCACGGTGATGTTTATGGCAATGAGAATAGCATGGCATTGCGAGCGAAGCGTGGCAATCTCATGATAAAGTTGAGATTGCTTTGTTGCGCCGATGGGACTCCTCGCAATGACGGGATTGCCACGTCACTTCGTTCCTCGCAATGACATAAGGCAAAATGTTATTGCGAGCGAAGCGCGGCAATCTTATGATGCTGTAGCGATTGTTACGTCGTCACGATGAGACTCATTGCAATGACGGTAATACAATCTGTCATTGCGAGCGAAGCGTGGCAATCTTTAGATTAGAGGGAGTATTTTTGTTATGCATATGCTGAAACCTGTAATCAATATATTATTAGTATTCCTTATTTCCTGCAGTGAATTTGGATACTATCAAAAAAAAGGGCAGGAGATTTTAAAAAAATATAAGGGCAATTATGTGCTGGTTGTCAGCAAAAAGAATTTCATGTTATTTGTTGTCAACCGGGATGGTATTGTTGCAAAATACCGCATTGGCTATGGACTAAATCCCGATAAAAAGCCAAAGTTGTATGCAAACGATAACCGTACGCCTGAAGGGCTTTATCATATTACAGAAATTTTAAGCATGGATGCTCCAAAAAAATCAAATACTTATAAAAAACTTTTAGAAATGAATAAAGTGTATTTCAGGGCAAAGGATGGCCACTATAAGTTTGGCCATCCGGATGTTGATTTAGGCGATAACGCTTACGGACCACGATTTTATGCCATATCATATCCAAATAAGCATGATATAATGCGGTATGAAGAAGCTAAAAAGAATGGTGTGTTGCCACAAATTAAAGGTAAAGTGCCATCCATTGGTAGTGGTATTGCAATTCATGGCAATAATGATCCGGATTCAATTGGACAGCTGGCATCAAGTGGATGTATACGTATGTATAATGATGATATAATTGAATTAGAACAGTATATTCAGATTGGTACACCGGTATTAATACTTCCAGATTAAAAATATTGCATAAATTGTGTTGACATTTGCAATTCATTGCATAATGGTTGCAGTGATTT
>JBFLZD010000089.1 GCA_040756435.1 Spirochaetota bacterium
AAGAGTGATGAGTGATGGGTGATAGGTGATGAGTGATGGGTGAAGGGTGATGAGATGATTCATGAAGATCTGGATGTGTGGAAGGATTCAGTTAAACTGGTGAAACAAGTGTATGAAATAACAGCTTTGTTTCCTAAAGAAGAACTTTATGGACTTACTTCCCAAATAAGAAGGGCTGCTATATCAGTACCATCAAATATAGCAGAGGGTTGTGCAAGAAATTCTGATAAAGAATTAATTCAATTTTTATATATTTCTTTAGGTTCCTTAGCTGAATTACAAACTCAGTTGATTATTTCAAAAGAATTGGGATACATTAATAATAATTTGGTTGTGGATAACGATATAGAAAAAATTAGAAAAATGTTAGTAGGTCTGATCAAATACCTGAGATCAAAACAATGATGTTCTATTCACGCTTCACAGGTCACCTATCACACTTAATATAACCAGGTATTAATATAATTTTGGAAGGAGTAAGTTCAACTGGTTAATAAAGAGTATAAAATATATTGCATTTTTCAGTAAATATGTCCATCCTGTCTGTATATAAAGAAAAATAGAAAATCCTTGACAATTTATGAGTAATAAATTTACTCGTTATTATTGGTATGTGATGGATTTTTTGTGTGTGGTTGCGATAGTTACTATAAAAAGACTTGGTCAGGAAGTGCTCCTGTAACTGAGAGGGCGAAGCTGTGTCCCTGTCATTGCGAACGAAGTGAAGTAATTCCGGTGTGATGAAAGGCGAGATTGCCACGGCACTGCGTGCCTCGCAATGACAAAAGGCGAGATTGCCACGCACCTGCGGTGCTCGCAATGACGGATGTTGCCAATGTGTCATTGCGAGCGTAGCGACGCAATCACGGTGATGCGGAAGGCAAGATTGCCACGCACCTACGGTGCTCGCACTGACGGGGGCAAAAATAATTGCGAGCGTAGCGAAGCAAGCCCTTTATAAAGAAATGGTAAAATTGTCAATGATGAGGTTATTATGAAAACGGTTGCTCTTATTGGTTGTGGCAGAATTTCAAAAAGACATATAGAAGCTATTGCTTCAAATAAAAACATTGCTATTGCAAGTGTTTGTGATATAGATGAAGATAAAGCTCGTGAAACCGGAAATAGTTTAAAAGTTCCATGGACAACCGATTACAAGACAATGAAAGATGTCGATGTTGCAGCAATTCTTACACCTTCAGGATTGCATCCACGACATGCTGCTGAGGTTGCGGAGTTTACAAATATACCGTATATTCTTGTTGAGAAGCCCATATCGTTAACATTGCGAGAGGGTTATGAATTATATCATAGAGTTGAGAAAGCAGGTAAGAAGTTATTGCCAGTATACCAGAATAGATATAATCCTCTTGTTTCTTTTATTAAAAGCATCATTGATTCTGGAAAATTAGGAAAAATTTACCAATTTGTGTGCAATATCTTTTGGAATAGAGATGATAAATATTTTTCCATTGATTGGCATGGTACATTAGAACTTGATGGAGGTGTATTATACACTCAGGCAAGTCATTATGTTGATATGGTGCATTTCTTCTTTGGTGAATTAATTGAAGGCAAGGGAATTGGTGGTTCGCTGAGAGGATTAGAAGTATATGATACTGTATCGGCGGTATGTAAATTTAACAATGGGACTATTGGTACAATTAATGCTACTGTTAGCACATACAAAAAAAATTATATGACCGAGTTTTCATTGATTGCTGAAAAAGGTACTATACGGCTTTCTGGTACAAATCTTAATACCATAGATTTTTGGGATGTTGAAGGTATGGAAAAGCCGCAAATGGATTTTACGATAGATCATGTTTATGGGAAGGGACATGATACATTATATAAATATATAGTTGAAGAATGCTGGGAGATGTTCCCTGATAAAGATGATGTCTTATCAGGCATAAGGTTGATGGAGCAATTAAGTTATTAATTTTTTACTATCAAAGCATAAGAGCGTAAAAAGTGCACTTTTCCATAAATTTATAAAAGAAAAAAATAGGTTAAATATGCTTAATATTATGACAGTTGTTGGTGCCCGACCGCAGTTTATCAAAGCTGCGGTGTTAAGTAGAAAAGTGCGTACAAAAGGATATTCAGAGTTTATTAAAGAGACTATTGTTCATACAGGTCAGCATTATGATGAAATGATGTCGAATGTTTTTTTTAAACAAATGGAAATACCAGAACCTGATTTTAATTTAGAAGTTGGCTCAGGGAATCATGGTGAAGTAACTGGAAAAATGTTGCAGGGTATTGAAAAATTAATTCTTGAATTAAAACCTGATTTGGTAATGGTGTATGGAGACACAAATTCTACATTAGCTGGTGCGCTTGCAGCATCAAAACTTCATATTCCCGTGGCTCATGTTGAAGCTGGCCTGCGATCATATATGATGATAATGCCTGAAGAGCAAAATAGAATAATAACTGATCACATTTCAACCTGGTTATTTTGTCCAACAGAGACTGCAGTAAAGAATCTTGAAAAAGAGGGAATTAAAAATAATGTCGCAAGCCAACCAGATATAGATAATAAGGCAGTAATACAATGTGGTGATATAATGTATGAAGCATATTTATATTATAAAGATAAAGCTTTAAATGAAGGTGGAGCGATAGTGCATAAAATAGAAAAACCATTTGTCCTTTTAACAATCCATAGGGCAGAAAATACTGATAATGAAGAAAGACTAACCTCTATTTTTGGAGCGTTGAACCAGTTTACAACATATCCAATAATTTTTCCCGTTCATCCGCGTACCAGAAAAATTATGGAAAAAATGAATATCGAGATTTCCAAAAATATACATTTAATTGATCCTGTTGGATACTTTGATATGTTGAGCCTTGAAAACGAATGTGAGTTTATTATAACTGATTCAGGTGGGGTACAAAAAGAAGCATATTTTGCTGGTAAAATGTGTATAACATTGCGTGATTCAACAGAGTGGGTAGAATTGGTTGAAGAAGGGTGGAATATTGTAACAAGTACTGATAAAACCAAAATATTAGAAGCGTTGCATTTATGTTCTAATGGCAAGAAAGGTAATAATGTAAAACTATATGGTGATGGGAATACATCGGATATTATATTGAATTCACTTTGTAGTTGTTATTGAGAGTATTTTAATGGCATAATGTCATTACGAACGAAGTGAAGCAATGACGGATGTGGCTGTAGTGTCATTGCAAGCGCAGTGCCTGTCCTGAGCTTGTCGAAGGGAAGCAATCCCAATGAGGTGGAAGGCGAGATTGCTTCGTTGCTGGCGCTCCTCGCAATGACAGGATTGCCGCGCACCTGCGCTCCTCGCAATGACGTAGGCGTTCCAGAGGCACTTGCAATGACGAGAGGGGCATAGTTAAAAATGTATAAGGATATTTTAATGAAAGTTCCATTTTATACATCAACCAGGGAATATGAATTTTATAAAGATGAATTTGATAGGGCTATTCACGATGTACTGCAGCGTGGTGATTTTATATTAGGTAAAGATGTTGCTGATTTTGAAGCTATGGCTGCTGAATATTTAAGTGTCAAATATGCTGTAGGTGTTGCTAGCGGCACTGATGCCCTGGTGTTGGGAAGTGATATTTTAGGGTTTGGAAAAGGTGAAGTAATTACACCGGTTTTTACTTTTTTTGCATCTGCATCCTGCATTGTGAGGGTTGGTGGAAAACCTGTTTTTGTTGATATTGAACCAGATACATTTAACATTAATTGCGATGAATTAGAGCAAAAAATAAATTCCAAAACTGTTGGGATTTTACCAGTACACCTTTTTTTGCAGCCTGCGAATATGAGTAAAATCATGGAAATAGCAAACAAGTACAATATTCCTGTATTAGAAGATGCTGCAGAAGCATGGGGAATGAAGACGTTTATCAACAATACCTGGCGCTTTGCTGGAACTATCGCCCAAATTGGAATTTATTCATTTTTCCCAACAAAGACATTGGGTGCGTATGGTGATGCAGGTTTAATGGTTACTGATGATGAGGAGCTATATAGAAAAATTAAAACTTACCGTGTTCATGGAGCTTCTAAAAAATATTTTCATGAATATGTGGGATATAATTCACGTTTGGATACTTTACAAGCTGCTATTTTAAAAATAAAGATTAAATACATTAATGAATCAATTGAAAAGCGTTTTCAGATTGCAAAACGATATAATGAGCGATTATCGCATATTGAAGATATTACTATACCAGAAGTAAAGGCATATAACAAAGCGGTATATTATGTGTATAATATACTGCTTGATAGACGCGATGAATTAGCCAAGCGTTTTGAGGAAAAGAATATTGGGTATTCCATATATTATCCACAACCACTTCATTTGCAAAAGTGTTTTGCCCATTTGGGATATAAAGCAGGTGACTTTCCTGTTGCTGAAAATGTAAGCAAACGTATTATTGCTCTGCCTATGTTTCCCCAGTTAACAAATGATGAAATTGATTATGTATGCGATGTGATAGAGGATTTTATTAAAAATGGATGAGCTTAGAAAAATAGCAACACATAATGGGGAATATTATTTACACAGCTCTTCATATGTGGATGAAGGAGCAGTTATTGGGAACAGCACAAAAATATGGCATTTTTGTCATGTGATGAAGGGTGCTATTATTGGTAATAATTGTGTTATTGGACAGAATGTTTATATAGGTGGAAAAGCAGTTATTGGCAATAGAGTTAAGATACAGAACAATGTTAGTGTGTATGATAATGTAATCATTGAAGATGATGTGTTTTGTGGACCTTCAATGGTTTTTACCAATGTGATAAATCCACGTGCTTTTATTGAAAGAAAAAATGAATATAAAAAGACAATTGTAAAAAAAGGTGCTACTATTGGTGCAAATGCCACAATTGTATGTGGAGTTACTTTAGGTGAGTATTGTTTGGTTGGCGCAGGTAGTGTGGTAACCCATGATGTACCAAACTATGCACTTGTCTATGGTGTTCCAGCTGTACAACACGGATGGGTATGTAAGTGCGGTTTTAGATTAAAAAAAGGGGAAATGTGTAATAAGTGTGGGGTTTTGATAAATTAATATTTTATTAAATGTTATAAGCTGTGCAATACCTGTATCATAAATTTTAGTAAAGAATAAGGGAACCTCTAAAAACTATTTTTTCGGATGTTCCCTTGTGGGCACAATATATAGGATAAAACCGCTTTCTTTTTATTAAATTCTTAATGATGAAAGCGGTTTTTAGAGGTGCCCATAATTATGAAAAATGGATACGTTTATGATAGATAAATTATATAGAGATTTTAGTAATAATTCATTAAAAAATTTCATAATGAATATAAAGGCCGTCCCAAAACAAACCTTGGGGGTTCAATGACCCAAGTACAAAGTCATTGCGAACGCAGCGTGGCAATCCCAGTGCCACGGAAGGCGAGATTGCTTCGTCGCTGGCGCTCCTCGCAATGACGGATTCGTCGTCACCGCGAGGGGCGTAAGCCCCGTGGCGGTCTCTGTTTGCCGTAATGTCATTGCGAACGAAGTGAAGCAATCCCAGTACCACGGAAGGCGAGATTGCTTCGTCGCTGGCGCTCCTCGCAATGACGGAAGGTGCAAAGTCATTGCAAAGGAGATGCCTTTTGAGACACCACCTAATTTATATTTTGCTCATGTTTTCGCATTTATGAATAATTTAATGTAGAAAATTATAACATAAAAAAATGAACAGTAACATAAATACTAATATTAAAACAGTGAATAATAAATTATACAATAATTATGGTGATACGCAATGAATTATAAACAACAAATTTTACAAAAGATTGATAATAACACTGTGATTGTTGGTATCATTGGTTTAGGATATGTTGGTTTACCATTGGCTGTTGCATTTTCAAAAAATGGAGTAACCGTATTAGGTTTTGAAAAAAATCAAACAAAGGCAGCAATGATTAATGAGGGCAAAAACTATGTAAGTGATGTAAATCCACAAGAACTATCGTTTGCTGTAAAAAATGGAATGCTTAGTGCTACCACTGATTTTACAAGAATAAAAGAATGCGATGCGATTATTATATGTGTACCAACACCTTTAGATAAATTTAAAAAGCCAGATATGAGTTTTATTGAAACTGCTTGTAGAGATATTGCACGGAATATGAAGCCAGGGGTATTTATTAGTCTTGAGAGCACTACATACCCCACCACAACCGAGCAATTTATGAAACCCATTATTGAAAAGGAAGGGGGATTGAAAGAAGGTGTTGATTTTTGGCTTTGTTTTAGCCCTGAGCGAGTGGATCCTGGCAATAAGGAATATAATACTGAAAATACCCCCAAAGTGGTGGGTGCTTTGGGCGAGGATGCAAAAGAAATAGCCTTAGCATTATATGGCAAGGCAATTAAATATCTGTATCCAGTAAGCTCGCCAAGAGCAGCGGAAATGGTAAAGATTTTAGAAAATACTTATAGATTGGTTAATATATCGCTCATTAATGAGTTGGCTTTATTGGCAGGTAAAATGGATATTAATATTTGGGAAGTTATAGAGGCAGCAAAAACAAAGCCCTTTGGTTTCCAGGCTTTTTATCCGGGACCTGGTATTGGTGGGCATTGTATACCGCTTGACCCCTTTTACTTGGAATATATTGCAAAAGGCTTTAATTTTGATTTAAGTATGATTGAGACTGCAGGGCGTATTAATAATTTGCAACCCTATAGAATGATGAACAAGATTTCCTATGCTTTAAATAGATATTCAAAACCACTGCGCGGTTCAACTGTGTTATTTTTAGGGGTTGCATATAAACCCGATATTGATGACGCACGTGAAAGTCCAGCACTGTTAGTTATGCATGAAGTTGCAAAAAAAGGTGCCAATGTTTTATATCATGATCCCTATATACCTGAGGTAATAGATGAATATGGAAAAAAATGGTTGGGTGTTGAGCTTACTGATGAGGTTATTGAAAAGGCTGACTGTGTGGTATTTACCACAAATCATTCTTGCTTTGATGTGGATCATATTGTAAACAAAGCAAAACTGGTGGTAGATTTACGAAATGCGGTCAAAATGGTACATATTGAGGATGGGAAGGTTTTTAAGTTATAATTGAGATTGTAGTATCCGGTGCCTCTGCATAAGATGAAGTTTTTTGAGGGAAGGTGTGAGGTGCTCAGTTCTTTGGAAAACTCAGAAAATGAAAGTCAGGGAGTATTAAGCTTACTAGTAGAGCCTTTGATGGAAGAAGAATTGGATAGAATTAAATCCATTACAAGAAAAAATTTTGAGGGAATTTAATGCTATTTATGAACAATATTTTTGATATACTTGATAGAAAAAGCATATTCTTTTTAGAGGATTTAAAGGTAAATGAGGATTTTATTAAAAAAATAATTAGCAACTCTTCTTTTCTTGTAATAGGTGGGGCTGGAAGCATAGGAAGTGCAACTGTAAAAGAAATTTTTAAAAGAAATCCTAAACTTTTACATGTAGTTGATATATCCGAAAATAATTTAGCCGAACTTGTAAGAGATTTAAGGAGCAGTTATGGGTATATAGAAGGAGAGTTTAAAACTTTAGCTATAGATGTTGGGTCTGATATTTATGATAAGTTTTTTGAAGATTTTGGAAAGTATGACTATGTTCTTAACTTTTCTGCTTTGAAACATGTCAGAAGTGAAAAAGATCCTTACACTTTAATGAGAATGGTTCATGTGAATATTTTAAATACGATAAAAACTGTTGAACAATCTATAAATAAAGGTGTTAAGAAATACTTCTGTGTTTCTACTGACAAGGCTACTAATCCAGTTAATATGATGGGTGCCTCAAAGAGAATAATGGAGCTTTTCCTCATGAAGTATGCGAATAAAATAGATATATCAACTGCAAGATTTGCAAATGTAGCTTTTAGTGATGGGAGTTTGCTTCATAGCTTTAGTTATAGAATCCAAAAGAGACAACCGATAGTAGCCCCTGACGATATTAAGAGATACTTTATCACTCCTTCGGAATCCGGAGCTTTATGTCTTTTAAGTAGTTTACTGGGACAAAACCTTGAAATATTTTTCCCAAAGCTTGACCCTGAAAAAGATATGCTTACTTTCTGGGAGATAGCACAGAGATTTTTAAATAGTCTTGGTTATGATCCTTATGTGTGTAATTCAGAAGAAGAAGCAAGGGAACTTGCAACTGTCCTTCCTGAAAAAGGGCAATGGGCTTGTTATATCTCAAAAACAGACACCAGCGGAGAAAAAGAATATGAAGAGTTTTATGCAGATAAAGACATTATAGATTGGAGCAAATTTAAAGATATAGGTGTTATAAAAATGAAGTATGATTAT
>JBFLZD010000090.1 GCA_040756435.1 Spirochaetota bacterium
TCAAACACTATGCACCTCTGTATAAATTACCGCTGCATACCTTCATTATAAATTTCATAAACTATGTGCTGTCGTATAAACGCATCCCCGTCAAAAGCTATAAACGGTTGCAGTATAGAAAGCGGTACCAAACGTGGAAGCGGGTTCATCTGTATTTGTATGAGAATGAGTATGAGTTTGTGATGGATGTGCGGAAAGTCTGTAAAATGTCACTGGCAAAGGTTATAGCCTATTGTGTTGAAAATTATCTTTATGATTATCTTGCAGCCTTAGACAGTGAAGATAATACCGATAACTATCGCTTTAGTGGCTACACATTTTCATTTTATCTTGAAGAAGGTATACCTTGTTGTCAATTTTATTGGGGACCACCGCCGGAATTGGTGAAATTAGCCACCCAATAACTACATACAACACCATTTGAAGGCCACTGCATCAGGAGAATGGCAATCCTGAAAATGTAACTTCTAATATAATTAGAAACTAATTCAAGTAATTTGTTGTTAGTGTATGATGACTCTATTGTGTGGCGTATGATGTGACAATGGTATATTTAAAACCGACGATTGTAAAATAGGTTTTTTGCTGATATATACCGTTGCAATACTCAGTGTCATGGATTTACTTTCAACATTTATAAACCCATGTTTTTCCTGCATGGCTGTCAATGTAACGGGATCAATAAATGTGTGTATGGTTTTTGACAGATAGCGATAGGCATTGAAACTTCCAGCAATGATTCCACCAAGCACTGGCAAAATAGTATACAGATAAAAAAAATATAACAGCCTGAATATATTGTAGCGTGGTCGTGTAAGTTCTAATATAATAAATGTTCCACCAGGCCGTAAAACCCTATACACTTCTTCAAGGAATATATCAATATCAGGAATATTGCGGATACCAAATGATATGCATACTTTGGTAAAAATACTGTCCTTGAATGGCAATTTTGAAGCATCGGCAACCGTTGCAAGGTCATCAATATTCCCCTTTTCTCTTCCTTTTTGGATCATGTTTTCTGAAAAATCAAGCGACACAACGTGTGCGCCTGTACCACGTATTAATGCAGAAAGATCACCAGTTCCACAGCATATATCAAGCACCACATCAGAAGGTTTGCATTCGCAGTGCTCTACAACTGTTTTACGCCATGACCTGTCTATACCTAAAGATAAAATTCTGTTTGCCCTATCGTAGCCATCAACTATGGAATCAAACATAGACCGTATTTTTGCCTTACGCTCATGAGGAGTATCATTATCAACCCTATATCTCATACATATCTCCTGATAGGCCTGTACTTAGAATCACGCTGCAGGGGAATTTTTCCTGCATTAATAATTATATCACATAATTGTTCAATATTGGTGGTTGTGGTTACCCCTGTTGCCTTTACCACCTTTTCTTCCATCAAAATACCCCCCATATCGTTTGCACCCATGTCAAGAGCAATTTGTGCCAGTGCCATCCCTTCAGTTAGCCATCCTGCATGAAGATACGGCACATTGTCCAGAAAAATTCGTGCAATGGCAACAGTTTTTAGATAATCCAGTCCAGTTGCAGGGATTATATCTTCCATGTAGGTTCCCTTTGGAGAAAATGACCAGGGGATAAATCCCATAATAATACCCGTTTCATCCTGCATGCGCCGAACAACTTCTAAATGCTCTATTCGCTGCTTTAATGTTTCGCCCATACCGTATGTCATAGTTGCGGTAGTATGCATGCCATGTTTCTTAATTGAACGGATTACATCGCACCACTGTTTTACAGTAATTTTATGCGGACTTACTTTCTTGCGCACTTCATCCACAAGCAAGTCAGATGCACCCGGTATTGAATCAAGTCCTGCATTTTGTAGGGCAGCTATGACATCATCAATGCTGCAATCACTTTGTCTTGCTATATGTACTATTTCCGAAGGTGAAAATGAATGTAAATATATACTGGGATAATGCTGTTTTATTGTTTTTACCATGTTAATATAGTGCTGCAAGGTATATTCCGGATGCAATCCACCCTGCAGCATCACCTGTGTACCACCTATTGTAACAAGCTCATCAATCTTTTGTAAAATATCATCCATGGATAAATCATACGGCGGTATTTTTCCTGCACGGGCATGATACGCACAGAAGTTACACATTGCCACACACCTGTTGGAATAATTTATAATGCGATCAATGACAAAACCAACTTCATTGCCAGGAACTATATGCTGGCGTCGTATATTTGCTAAAACACCTAATGTAGCTATATCGTACTGATACAGGGAAACAGCGTCATGTGAATCTATCCGCCTATGATCAGTTACAGCATGGTATATTGTTTCAATGGATTTCATACACAGTAACTATCGCCCATATAATTGTAATGATGGCACCTTTGGCAATAAGTGAAGTTCCCAGGCAAGCGAATAATAATATAGCAGAGCTTTTTTTAGCTCATTGGTAAATTCAAACTTAAGCAATGTGTAATAATGCGCAATATCATAGGCTATGGTGGGGTATCGTTGCCGCGCTTTTTCAATAACATCGTAGGGATTTTTTATAAGCTCATTCAGTGACAATCGGTATGATGCACACACCGCGTCAATGATATCAGCATAGCGGGTTGCATCTTTTCGCACAGCAAACACTGCAAAGACCACAGGGTAACCTGTTTTCTGAAGCCACAGGTCCCCCAGGTCATAGATATACGGCAGCGGCTCAGTTTCATGCATCATTGCTTCATTGCCTATAACAAGCTTGGCATCAACATCATGCAGCACCGGATAGGGATCAGAGCTTGTGTAGTGCGGCGTTAAACCATAAAATTTTTGCAAAATTATTTTCAACAGCACCACCGAAGTTTGTGAAGCCTGTGACAATCCCACCGTGCATCCACTCAGCATCTCAATGGGCTTTTTGCTTATCAGAATGACCGAGCGCACATAACCAATGGAACTTAAACAAAACTCAGGTAAAAGCTGCAAATCCTGCTGTGCTTCAGCATACGCTGCAGACGATATGGGACTCATATGCAGCGCACCGCTTTTCAGCATCATATTAAGCTGGCTTGGATACGCAGGTACCACCTCAATACCTGATAGTGGCTGTATATGAAACATGTGATAATAAAATGGAAAGCAGTTGAGATAATTTATATAGCCCAATTTCATAATTCACCGTGTTGGCACATAGCTTGCATTTACACGTAACGGCGTAAAACCTGCATCACGAATTAGATGCTGCAAAAAAGGCTCTGACCCCCAGGCAGGCGTTTTTGCCCCTGCACTGTGCACCACCTTTTCATCATAGTAAGTTGCGCCAATGTCATCCACACCGCATTGCAATAGTACCTGTGCTAACTTCTCTCCCACATACATCCATAGCGCCTTTATATGCGGCACATTGTGCAGGTAGACTCGTGCTGTTGCATATATTCTGATAATATCATATCCTGTTGGCTCTTTTCGCTTTGCTTTAATTTTTGTATACTCTTCATGAAATACAAGCGGCACAAATGTTTTAAAACCTGAGGTTGTATCTTGCAACGTGCGTATGTGACGTAAATGGTCAACAATGTCAGCTGGCTTTTCAATATGGTTAAAAAGCATGGTTGCATTGGTTTTAATGCCGTTTCGGTGCGCAATAGCCATTACTTCAAGCCATCGCTGGCCACTTATTTTTTTTGGGGCGATAGTTTGCCGAATTTCAGGCGCAAATATCTCAGCACCTCCACCTGGGATTGATCCAAGCCCTGCATTTTTGAAGCGAGTAAAAAGCTCATCCAATGGTATAGTGAACTTCTTTGAAAGATAATCATATTCCACAGCAGTGAAGGCAACAATGTGAATAGTGGGATTTATTGCTTTAATGGTTTTGAGCATGTCTTCATAGTATGAAAATGGCAAATCAGGATGAAGTCCACCAACGATGTGCACTTCATCAATATCTCCAGCCTGTGTTATCTTTGCGGCTATATCATCAAGGGATAGCACATAGGCATCGGCATCGTGTTTATCGCGGGAAAATGCACATAACGGGCATCGCAGCATGCATACATTGGTATAGTTCAGGTTCATATTTACGCCATAGTAGACTACATTGCCATGGAGCTTCTGCTTTACGTTATGGGCAATGGAACAAAGTCCCATAATGTCATTGGTTGAAAGCATGGCAAGGGCATCATCATCAGTGACGTGAATACCCGCTTCAACTTTTTTTGCAATTGCTTCAAGGTTACTATCGGTTAGTATCTTCATTGTTCCATCGTTTGTACAGAGTGTGTTCAATATGTAACAGGTCCAGTACCCTGCCAACAACAAAATTAATAACATCTTCGATAGTTTTGGGGAAATTATAAAATGCCGGGACAGGCATTACCACGCTAGCTCCATTGAGTGTTAATGTGTGCAAATTATGCAGGTGTATTGCACTCATTGGTGTTTCGCGGGGCACAACGATTAGCGTGCGCTTTTCTTTTAGTGCAATATCGCACACACGGTGGACAAGAGTATCAGCATATCCACTAGCGATAGCGGCCACGGTCTTCATTGATGCAGGAATGACCACTGCAGCATCAAATGGATTGCTGCCGCTTGCAATTGGTGTAAAAAAATCATCAGGTGTATATTCTTTTAGATTATGCAGCAATTGAATATCGATACTGCGCTGTAGCAGAATATCTTTTACTGTGTGGACGTTAGTTTGTAACTCATACTGAATAACAGGCCAACCACTTTTTGAAACAATACATGCAACTTCTTTGTTTTTCTGTAACAGCTCTTCTATCAGGCGTATTCCCATGATAGCACCGCTTGCTCCTGTTATGCATACAATTATCATGCGATTAATTGTATCACAATGCGTCAATTCCTTCTAAAGTTATTTTTAACATCACACTATAGTACGCAGTCGTTTAAAAGCTTGAGTGCCTGCGATTGTTGATTAATAATTTTCTTTATTTTATCTTTTGCAGGATTTAGCCTTTGTGCCGCTACAGGTGTTATTGGTAGTACTGATTCTTGATCGATGGTTACGACGCAAGGAAAAATGAAAATGCTTAAAAAACATTGATGCGTTTATGTTTGATATCACTCCTAAACCTGTTGATTTAACAGGATTAAAAGATTTTTCATACTCACACCGCAACACCATGGTACGGCTTTTGGAAAATCCCAATCTTTTAGAACATGATATGTTTACTGATCTTCTATGGGCAGTATTTCACCTGACTGAAGAATTGCTTTTTTAGGCCTGACTTCAATACACTGACTCAGACTGATATTGCACATCTTAAAGGGGATATTTGTGCGCACGTTTAAACCGCTGTGTAGTGAATGGCTTTCATATATGTAGCATCTGCAAAAGGATTACCCATATCTATTTTCACGTGCATTACACAGAAATCCTTTTAATAAGGATTCTTCAGTTGTTGTTGTATAAAATCAAATTTACAGCTTATTTTTACCTGATAACGGCATCAATATCAAAAACACTGCATACAGCGGCCAGGTGAAGAAATAAAATATATCAGGATTTGCCCCATACCGTACATTGTAAAATATACCTATGACATCCATAACAAAATAGCTTGTGGTTGCAGCGGGTATCATCCAGCGAGCATGCTCAGGAAAATGCTTAGAGCGTTGTACAAGCCATCCCGACCACGCAAAAGGCACCAGCAATAGTGCATATGCAATTGATATTCCCAAAATAGTATAACGCTCTAACAGATCCAATAGATATATGATGATACTAAATGCTACCGCATATAGTGCTATCAGGATACCAATATCTTTTTTTTCTACTGCTTTGAACATCTCAGTGTGACGTATAATGACTGTTAAAAGCATTGGCAAAGCCACAATACCGCCAATAGTAAGAAGTGTGTACATATCGGGCAAAAAATGAGTCCATGTCAAGACACACATATCAGTAATAAAAGTACAGGTAAAGATTAAACGTAAAAATTGCTTATCTTTTTGGGCGATAGCATCCTGTAATCCAAACCACACAAACAATGTAACCGATAATGAAAGCAGTCCTTTAGGTATTGCTACAAAATTGATTTTATGCCCTAATAATAACCCTATAAAATCAATGGCAGTAAAAATGACAACCAGTGTTATCTGAAATCCAACAAAATATTTAATGGCATTTTGTAATTTTGAAGTCATGGTGAAACTCCTTCCGGAAAGAAGAATGCAAGACTTTAACATCATTCATCATGCATGCGCTCAACTGCTTTTGCACCTGCGATAATTAATTTTTTGCGTTTCCTGTGTGATGCATTACTCCTTAACCTCACGCAAAATACAATATATCATTAAATTATTACCTTTTGTCACTGGGGTAGTGCAGGATATTTTCCCACTATCCTTCCCTTCCGTATCATGATTATATCACCAAATTCCCGCATGATTGCTTCGCTTTGCGTTGGGAGTAAAAATATATTATCATCAACCTGAAGTGCCGTTTCTCGTGAACCATTTACAATAGCCTGATTGGTACTGAATCCGTAGATAGTATTATCAATAAGCCCTTCAGGTGAATAATAATAGGCACGCCACCCACCACCATACATAAAATACGTTACCTGTCTGTTTGGGTTCCATTTAGCCATTACGTTTGATATGCCTTCAATAAAAGGAATAGTTGTACCTTCCAGCCTTTTTAACACCGGGGTTGCTACAAATAAAGCCTCAACATGTTCCGATAAAAGTGGTTTATCAAAATCTGACGGTTTTAGAAGAGCAGATCCCATAGCGATATCGTTTACCGGTGGTTTTCCATCAAACAACATGTAAGTATGACTGCCACCACTGTTAAATGTTAAATTTCCAGCAAATAGTGCAGGATATTTCTTTTTGCCATAATTGTAAAACATTGCATAACGTTCCATGGCATCGTTAAATGCATTCTGTATGGCTTTTTTCTTTGAGCTAAATATTGCAAGAGCAGATGCAGAATGAACATCATATCCCATAAATCCAGAAAATTGCAAAAATTTTGAATTTCTTTGTATAGTATCAAGCATTTGATCCAGTTGTTCAACTGTTGTGACCCCACCTCTATGCAATCCTACATCAATTTCAATATTGACTTTCATTTTGATATTTTTTTGCTTTGCAAAGTTATAGTATTGCATCAACCTCTCAGGTGTATCTACCAGCCACTGTATTTGTTTTTCCGGCTTAAATTGCACACCTTGCTTCAAGGAATTGTAAAATTCTTTAACAGCATTTATGGGCATTGGCTTCCCTAAAAGTATATCATAATTTTTTGAATTATTGGCAAGGTAAGTTATATCTGGTCCGTGGAAAACCATAACATGATGTGAATTCATTTTTTTAAGAATATAATCAATAAGCCATGGGCAGGGAATTGACTTTACTGTTAATCTAAATTTTACCAAAGGGTGTAATTGCTTTTTAACTATCGCTAAGTTTTTATCAAGGTTATCAAGATCAACAATAATAACTGGTCTGCCAGGACCATTTTCTTTAAGTTCTTTATTCAAATGAGCAAAATATATATTGTATGGTTTGCCCTTATCACCAGGCTTGATAATAATAATTAATAGCAATGCAAGGACTAATATAGCAATAATCGTTATTTTCTTTTTCATATTAGCGCCCCTCCATTTTTTATATGTATATGATATACCTGTAAAGGCATGTAAGTCAAATTAAAAATTGCTTCAATAATTATTCCTAAGAATATGAAAATTTGAACAAAATAAAAAAAGGGGGTGTCCCAAAAGACACCTCTTTTTTTTAAAAAATTAATTTACAAGCAATTAATGCGACATAAAATTGTCGCATGAAAAAACAACGAAAACCAACAATACCAGTATTTAAGGAATACCATCAGGACCAGGGGTGGCTTTTTCCACCGAATCTCAA